>CAYSXF010000277.1:0-6099 GCA_964434815.1 uncultured Lentisphaeraceae bacterium | reverse complement strand
TGTCCCGTGCGAAAGAAATGATGGGAGCCGTTCGCCACGCGGTGAAGCAATGGCGGCACGTGGCAACCCGCCAGAGACTGTCGAAAGCGGAGCAGGAAAAGATGTCGCGGGCTTTTACGGGATGATCTAAATACAGCACCCATACCTTGGAGGCAGTGATGCATTCCGTTCTCTTCATCTGCACGGGCAACGTCTTCCGCAGCCTGACGGCCGAGTATGCCTTGCGCCGCGAGCTGGGGGAGGGCTCCGGTTTCCAAGGGAGTGAACGACCGCACTTTCTTGCGGCGACAGGTTCTCAGCCTCCTAGACTACCGTTGTCTTCGAGTAGCCGGTGCGCCGCGTACAGCGGCACGATGCCGGCGTCTTCGATTTTTCCGAAATTCTCCATGGAAACTCGGAGCCCGGAGCGCAACCCGCGCAGTTTAAGAAACAGCCGAAGACTCTGCATCCCGCCCCGCGTGCCCGCCTTCACTTCGATGGGGCAAATATGATTTCCCTGCTGGACAAGGTAATCGATCTCGGCATTGGCCCCTGAAGCCTCCCTGTGCCAATAGTACAGTTCGGGTCGGCGGTGGGATGATTGGTACGCCGCCAGATGCAGGCCAACCAACAGTTCGGCCATGCTGCCTTTGTTCACCAGATGGGCATCATCTGCCGTGACATGCGCGGACAGGTCAAGACCGGAAAGACGCTGGTGAATCCCGACATCGAACAGGAGCGCCTTGAACCGGCGGACATCGGCTTGCGCTCCCAGCGGAAGGGCTGCCCCGGCTGTCTGGAACACCTGAAGGACAAGTCCCGCTTTCACCAACAAGTCCAACGCGCCCAGAATGGCCGTAGACTTGGTCTCTTTGTCAACCGCCGCGCACACGAACTTGCCGCCCGCCTGCGAGACAACCGAGCGGAACGTTTTATCCAGACGCTCGACGGGCGTCCGCCTGTGATACTTTTCGAAATCATCGAAAAAGGTCACGATCAAATCGTCCAGGACATTCATGGTCCTCAGCAGATCCCTCGTTTCGGCATACAGGGCCACCGCCTCGGGCATTCCGCCTACCAGCATGTAAGTCCGCAGCAAGTCCGAAAGCTTCCGATGGAAGGGGGCCTCGACCGGGGCTGAACAGGAGGCCGCATCCACGATAGGCAGGAGCCCTCCTTCGCCGACAGCCTCCAGGAATTCAGGGAACGTGAGCGGATACATGAAACGCGAGGTTATCCGGCCGACCCCCAGCGACGGGATTTTTTGGAGCGCGAACTCCAGCAGCGATCCGGCCGCCACCACATGCAGCCCCGGCATCTGCTCTTGGAAATACCGGAGCGAAGACAGTACCTCCGGACACGCCTGCACCTCGTCGAGAAACAGCAGGGTCTCTCCCTGCACAATGGGTGTTCCTGTGAACACGGACAGCTTCTCGCATAGCGGCTGGGCGCTCAAGGCGTGTTTGAAGAAGACCCCGGCATCCGGCGTCTCTTCGAAATTGATTTCGGCAAAATGGCGGAACCTCCGGCTCCGGCCCAGCATGCGGACAGAATACGTCTTGCCGACTTGGCGTGCCCCGCGAAGCAGCAAGGGTTTCCGCCTCGCCTCTTCAGACCAGGCCACCAGTTCGCTCTCGATTTTACGCTTCACGCCAATCCTCCCATAAATAGGCTCAAAACAATAAGATAATACCCCGTTATTTGGCTCATTGCAACACGATCTATCCCGTTTTATGACCCTAAAAGACCGTTTATGCGGTTGGAGTGACCTTATTCACGGCTTGCGCCACCTAGGTTGATCAGCAGACTCCCGGGTGCCTCAAACGCGCGGACAGCTTTTTGGTGGCCACTTTGGTTTCCATGCGGGCATGGATTGCACGAACATCGGAGCGTGCGGCTCCGCTCGTTTACGGCCCCCAAACCCGCACCGGCGGCGTATTGGCGGATCCGCCAATAGCGGGGTTCGGTTGTTTCCGGTAGTGTGTGGTGACATTCAAGGGCGAATTGTCATGTGTAACAGGAGAATAATCATGTCTAATCAACTGCAGAAGGTGGTGTGCGTCATTCTGGCCACGTTTGCGGCTGTGTGTCTCAATGCAACGGCCACGAGCGCGACTTGGAGCGGAGCCAACGATAGCGCCTGGAGCAATACCTCGAACTGGAGCGCGAATCCCGTTCCCGGGACTGGCGATACTGCGACCATCGATAACGCCGGGAGTTCCCATGTCACGATCGATCTCGCGGGAGGGGTGACGGTCAGCAACCTCCTCTTCGATACCGTGAATGCCGCGGCCTACACCATCGGTTCGGGCGGAGCCGGTAATCAGACGCTCACGCTCAATAACGGCGGGATGGTCATCCGGTCCAGCACGGTTACGAACAGCCAGTTGATCAATGCAAACCTCACCCTCGGCACCGCCTCGGGCGGGACCTACACGGTGACCAACGGCGCCGCAACGGGCACTCTCACCCTGGCCGGCGCCATCGCCGGGGGCGTTGGCGGCGCCAAGACGCTGAAAGTGACCGGAAGCAACACGACAATCATCATCTCAGGTTCTATAACCAACGCCAGCGCAAGCAGCCTGGCGATCGATATCAACGGCTCCTCCCAAGTCACCTTGAGCGGGAAGATTTCCGGGAACACAAAGGTGACGCAATCCGTCGCTACTTTTGGAGCCCCAACAGGCAAGCCGCTCACCATCACCAACGACGCGAACGATTTCACCGGCCAGTTTTCCGCCCTGGGGGCTTACGGTGCGAAAGTCTATTTCACCTCGCTCGCTAACTACGGCATTGCGTGCGCGCTGGGAAAGGGCACGGCCGGCACGACGATCTCTCTCAGCAACGGGTGGCTGGTCTACACCGGAGCAGTGGACAGCATTTCCGACCGGACATGGTCCGGCGTCAACAGCAATCAGATCCAGAATGACGGAACGGGTGTGCTGACCCTCAGCGGCAGCATGGAGCAAGCTACAGCCAATGGCACCTTCACCCTGAGCGGCTCGAATACGGGGCTCAACAAATTTGGCGGGAATATCAGCAGAAACGCTGTCAACCTGGGCTTCACCAAGTCGGGTGCCGGCCGTTGGGTTCTCTCCGGGAGCAACAGCTACAACGGAGTGACAAGTGTCAGCAGTGGCACATTGGTTGTCGATGGGCTGAATACAAATGGCGGCGCGTGGACGGTCAGTTCGGGCGCGACACTTGCAGGCTCCGGGACGATTGGCACAACGAACGTAAATGTCACCATCAGCGGAACCCTGTCCAATGGTGCCCCGTCCGGAACACTGACTATGGATCTCGGGACCGGCATGCTGAATGTCACCAATGCGCAAGCTCTGGTTTTTGGCTTAGGCTCAGCGCGCACGAAGGTCAACCTTGCTAGCGGCACATTGAAAATCGGGTCGGTTGGCTTCTCGAGATTCACATTGTTTGATGCGGGTGGTATGCAGGGGGGGGACTATACACTTTTTCACTCCGGTTCGGCCATTGATGGTTCACTCACCGGCAACCTTTCAGGTGTGATCGGTGGGCACAAAAACTGCACGCTCAGTTTCGCCAATGGAAATAAGGACCTCATTCTCACCGTGCCGCGGAAAGGCACCCTGATCCGCGTGTTCTGAGCGAGTGAAAGAAGTGAGAAAGCCGAATACGATTACGAAGTCGATTGAGATTGGTTCCATGCCCAGCTAATCCTAATCTTACTCAGACGCTCAATCGAACGCCCAACCTTTTGCATGAGGACGGCGTGGCAGCCGTCCCTCCCCGGCGAGTCAGATCGTTCCGGCCCCAAAACCTGCCCCGGCGGCGTATTGGCGGATCCGCCAATAGCGGGGTTCGGTCAAATCCTTTAATGTCATGATCAGAAAAGAGGAATGTCATCATGGCAAAAATGGTAACAGAAGGTGATGCAGTGACCCTGCATGCAGTGGGCCAGCGGCGTGTTCGGGTGGGTGCGGCACTAGGGATTCTGAACATGATCGCTACCCTCAGTTTCGCGGGCAGCGTGTCATGGGTGGGATCAGGCGGCGGCACCTGGACGCAGCCTGACAGTGACAGCGACTGGAGCGGCGCTTACGGCAGCGGCGATCTCGTGACGTTCAGCGACACGGCCAGCGGAACCACAACGGTCGTTCCGAGCGGCACGCCGACACCCGGCAGCGTGACCGTGACCAACGCTTCGAAAGCTTACACGTTTAACACCGGCGGTTTTGGCGGCAGTGGAGGCCTGACCAAGAACGGCTCCGGCACCCTGACACTGAATGCCGCCAACAGCTACGACGGCACCACCACGATCAACAAGGGACAGTTGACGGTGGGCCATGGCGGCGCTCTGGGCACGACCGCCGGCGGAACCGTGGTGAATGGGGGCGTCGGTACGGGCGATGGAACTTTGAACCTCACCGGCGGCATTACGGTGTCGGGAGAGGGTCTGACGCTGAACGGCAGCGGCTCCAGCGGCTACAGCGGGGCGCTGATCAGTTTAAGCAAAACGAATACGTGGGCAGGCACGGTTACGCTGGGCAGCCGAAGCTGGGCCACAGCCAATGGCGGCGCTCTGGTTTTGAGTGGCGGGCTCGCGCTGGGAGGCAATCAGATGACCCTGAAGCCGGCGGCCGGATCCATGATTGTCATCACGAACGCGGCGGTCAGTGGCAGCGGGGTTCTGGAGGTCGGATCCTCCGGCACGCTGGTTCTCTCCGTGGCCGGTAATGCGTGGGGGGGCACGTCGATCAACGGTGGCGGCACGCTGCGCACGGATGTAACCAACGCCCTACCGGCAGCCACCACGGTCACGCTTGGCAACGGCGCGGCCGGCGGCACGTTGGATCTCAACGGCAACAGCCAGGTGATCTTGGGGCTGGCCACGAGCGGCACCGGCGTCAACTCCTGCTGCATCACCAGCCCCGCGCCGGCCGTGCTCACGCTGAACAGCAACGGGTCTTTCGGAACCTACACCGGCGGCATCGCCGGCGCGGTTGCGTTGCTGGTGACCAACAAGACCACCGGGACGCTCGGCGGCAACAACAGCTACACCGGGGTGACCACGATTGCCGATTCCAGCCTGACCATCGCGCACAACAATGCCCTTGGCGCCACAAGCGGGATTACGGAGGTCAAGAAGCAGTCCGGCGGTTTCGGCGGGCAGCTTAAACTGACAGGCGGCATTACCGTGCCCGAGAAGCTCACGCTTGCCGGCCAGGGCTACAACAGCGGCTACAACGGCGCCTTGAATAATGCGAGCGGTTCCAATACCCTCACCGGTGTTATCACGGCAAATGATTCGGAGCTGCGCATCGAGTCGGTGGGCGGCACCCTCAACATTGCCGGGGGCATCACTTACGACACGGCCAGCGGGTACCTCTTTCAGACAGCCGGCGGAGACATCCTGCTGGGCAGCGCCCTGTCGGGGTCTCAGGCCGGTTACTACTTCGGCCACCTGGGCAACGGGGCGAACCGGCTGATCATGGGCATCGCGAATGCTTGGAGCAACACGCTGCACATCGACCAGGGCGTTGTCGGCCAAAATGCTTACAGCGTCATTGACCTCAACGGGTTCAAGCAAACCGTGAGCTACCTCGCTGCCTATGGCCTCAATCCCTCTTTGAACATGGTCACCAACAGCAGCGCCACCCCGGCCTCGCTTTCTTTCAACAACAGCGACGCCCGGACCTATGCCGGTCGCCTGACGGGGAATATGGGCGTGACGAAGATCAACAGCGGAGAACTGACGCTGACCCACACCAACACCTATAGCGGAGCCACCGTTGTGACGCAGGGCGTGCTCAGGGTGACGCATCCGCTGTGCGTCTTTTCGAACAGCACCGTCTATGTGTGGAAAAACGCCAAGATGAACCTGGACTTTAACGGAACGAACGTGGTCAACGCGCTTTACATTGACGGGATCTTGCAGTATCAGGGGGTGTACGGCAAGGGCAATCGCGCCGCGTACTTTGACGGTGCCGGCTACCTGTTGCCGAGCACCTGGATGCCGCCGAAAGGAACCCTGATCCGCGTGTACTGAGCGACCTAGCGAAAGGTATATGCTTTGTTGCGTTGCAGACATGGGGTTTTGGCTGTCTCTTATACACATCTGACGCTGCCGACGAATAGAGAGGT
>CAYSXF010000276.1:0-6108 GCA_964434815.1 uncultured Lentisphaeraceae bacterium | reverse complement strand
TTTCTGCCTGTCTCGTGGGCTCGGAGATGTGTATAAGAGACAGCTGCCGACCTGACCGTCGCCGCCGGCGCGACGCTCGACCTGGCCGGGGCGACCCAGGCCGTCCATTCGGTCACCGGCTCCGGCACGGTCTCCAACGGCGTCCTGTCCGCAGGAGTCACTCTGAGTCCGGCCGGCGACGGCACGGTCGGCACCCTTGCCCTCTCCGGTATCCAATTCTCTTCCGGCGTGCTGTACCGTGCCGACCTCGGCGACCGGCTGGACGTGACCGGTTCGCTCAATGTCTCCAGCATGGTGCTGCACATCAACAACCCCGCAGCGCTCGTGCGTTCGCAGACCTACACCCTCATTCAAACCACGGGCGGCGTCACCGGCGTTCCCACGCTCGACAGCCCGCTCCCTTCGGACTGGAAACTGCTTCGCCGCAACAACGCACTCCTGCTTTACTCGGATAACAGCACCCGCATCTTGCTGAGGTGACCCAAGTGCGTCTCTAGGCGCTCAAACACAAACTCTTAAACGCCCTTGGGTGCGGCTCAGTTTCGTCGAAACTGAGCCGCACCCATCGTTTTTTTCCGCTTTCCAAGCCTGTCCGAAACAATTAAACTACACGCGAATTCAGACCATTAAGCGCCAACCTTCCCAGCTTGGATAAGGAAATCCCTCTCATGCAGCACAAATGGATCGCCATTCTTGATTTCGGTTCGCAATACACCCAACTCATTGCCCGCCGCGTGCGTGAACAAAAGGTCTACTCCGAGATTCTCCGCTTCGACACCTCGGCCGAAAAGCTGCGTGAGCGTAAACCCGCGGGCATCATCCTCTCGGGCGGACCGAACAGCGTCTTCGAGGAGGGCGCTCCGCTCTGCGACCCAGCCCTCTTCGATCTCGGCATCCCCGTGCTCGGAATCTGCTACGGCATGCAGCTCACGGCCAAGACGCTCGGCGGCGTGGTCAAGCCCGGCACCCACCGCGAGTATGGCCACACGCTCATCGAAGCCGTTCCCGGCAACCGTCTCTTTGCAGGTTTGCCGAACGAGTTGAACGTCTGGATGAGCCACGGCGACCAAGTCGACGTCATGCCGGAGGGTTTCAAGGTCGGCGCGCGCTCGCTCTCCTGCCCCAACGCGGCCATGCGCAACGAGGCGCGCAACCTCCACGCGCTCCAGTTCCACCCCGAAGTCGTCCACACTCAGCACGGCGACAAAATTCTCCACAACTTCCTCTTCCCGATCTGCGGCTGCACCGGCGATTGGGAACTCGCCTCGTGGGTCGATGAAACCGTCGGCAAGCTGAAAAAGCAGGTCGGGGACGAGCATGTGGTGCTCGGACTCAGCGGCGGCGTGGACTCGTCGGTTGTCGCGGTGCTCCTACACAAAGCCATCGGCAACCGCCTGCACTGCATCTTCGTGGACAACGGCCTGCTGCGCTTCGGCGAGGACAAGCAGGTTGAGACCATGTTCCACGCGAAGCTCGGCATGGACCTGCACGTGATCGACGCCAAGGCGCGTTTCTACGGCGCGCTCAAGGGCGTCGAGGAGCCGGAGCAGAAACGCAAAATCATCGGCCGCGAATTCATCGAGGTGTTTGTCGAGCAGGCGCGCAAGTTCAGGGACTGCAAGTTCCTCGGCCAGGGCACCATTTACCCCGACGTCATCGAAAGCGTCAGCCCGCTCAAGGGCCCCAGCCAGACCATCAAGAGCCATCACAACGTCGGCGGCCTGCCGCCGGACCTGAAGTTCGAGCTGGTCGAGCCGCTGCGCGAACTCTTCAAGGACGAGGTCCGCGCCGTGGGCCGCCTGATGGGCATGGACCATGAGCTGCTCGACCGCCAGCCGTTCCCCGGCCCCGGCATGGGCGTGCGCATCCTGGGCGAGGTCACGGCTGAGCGCGTGGCCCTGATCCAGCAGGCCGACCTGCGCGTGCAGGAGGAGATGTACAAGCTGCCGAATTACAAGCAGATCTGGCAGTCCTTCGCCGTGCTGCTGCCCGTCAAGTCAGTCGGCGTGATGGGCGACCAGCGCACGTATGAGAACGTTTGCGCCCTGCGCGTGGTGGACAGTATCGACGCCATGACTGCGGACTGGACGCGCGTGCCTTATGAGACGCTGGCCCGCATCTCGAACCGCATCATCAACGAGGTGCGCGGCATCAACCGCGTGGTCTTCGACATCAGCTCCAAGCCGCCCGCCACCATCGAGTGGGAGTAATTAGAACGCCGAACGCCCAACGCCGAACTTCGAAGTTGGGCGTTCGACGTTCAGCGTTCGACGTTATTCACGGCGCGCCAATGCGGGAGGCCAGATCCGGCGCCAGGCGCTGAAAGTCCATCGTGTTGAACGTATAGATCCGGTCAGCTTCGGCAGACCGGGCACACTCCAGAAGCAAGGCATCGTAAACGACACCTCCCGACAAGCCCTGCTCCGTGCAACGGAGAATCGCCTTCGCGTACATCTTCGCGGTGACGGCAACCTGCCGGAAATAGGGCTGCATGTTTGTTTCAATGATGAGTTTGGCCTCAATCGGCATGATCTTGGGCTTCAGTGGCAGGCTAGTCAGCACTGAATAACTCTCGGCTAAGCTATGCGAAGAAATCAGGTACTCGCCTCTCTTCGCCAATGCCGCCTCCAAAACAGGCCGTGCACGGTTGAAGTGCGGATGAAGCCGAACGCAACCGGCCACAAGCACCGAGGTGTCGCAGAAGATTCTCACCGGAAAGCTCCCCACACGGCACGGTCGCGGGCACCACGCGCCGAGTCAAGAGCGCCTAAAAGCGTATCGTCCGGCTTGCCCTCGTGGATATACAAGCCATTTTCTTTGGACAAGGCCGGTTTCGATTCAACGGGGTAAAAGGTAATCGCATGTGCGCTCACCTTCATCTCAAGCGACGATCCTGAATGAAGTCCAAACTGATTGCGAACACCTTGCGGCAGCACCATCCGTCCAGCTTTATCAATCGTCAATGTGCTTTTCATGCCATTAAAAATACCAAATGGCATTTCTCATGTCAAATCTCGGTGCATCAACCAGACCCGCACCTTTTTCACGCGAAAACCGGCATATCCGCCCCTGCTTATTGGTTACTGCCATTATTTCATTAGAGTAGCCGTGCCCACCTTGTCCGCATCGTCGGCGTACGTGTAAGCGTATAGTTGCGGCGTATCCATGCAACTCAGCACAGGCGGCATGTTCTCCGCGCCCGTCTGGCGCGGAATGTATTGAACCGCGCACGCTTTCGCCGGGCGGTTCAGCTTGTCAGTCGCCAGCACCTTGTGGCCCTTGCATGTGAAGCGCTCCGGCTGACCGCCACTTCGCGTGCGATACCACCCCGTCGGATGTCCCTGCGCGTCGTACTCGTACAAATCTTTCCAGCCCTTTTGCAGCGTCAGGACTGGATCCGCATAGCGGTGCGCCGCATTGGTGTAATCTACGGACTGGATCTGGCCATCGTCACGGTACACGCGCTCTTCGTTCGGCAGGTAGTAGAACGAGACGAATGAAGGTGCCGAGTAGTATTTTCCAGCCTTCACAAAACACCCGATGTCCACGCGGCCGCTCACCTTTAAAGACGGCGCTCCGGCCGCGTCCAGAGGGCGGTATACGCCGTGGTAAGCCACCGAGATTTCTACGCGTGCGGCATCGTCGCTCAGCGGCTTGATGACAATCTTCTTCGGATCGCCCTGTAACACAACCCAGTGGTATTTCAACTCGCCGCTCGGCTTCGCCGAAACAGCAGCCTCGAGCGTCATCCGGCGCTCGCGCGCAACCCCTCGCACAACCCGCGCGATGCTGCACGGCGTGTCGAACAGCCCTTCCGGACGCACGTCGAAAAAGTCCACGCCCTCCTCGGCCTGCGCGTCCTTGATCGTGCGCAAGACAACCAGCGGCGGGATGTCCTCCGGTTTCATCGCGTGCGCCATCTCCACCATCGCACCGGCATCCAGATTAGACTGGTCAAACACCACCGGATGCGCCACACCCGTGAGATAGTCCTCCGGCCTCTTCACACCTTTCTGCGTGGCGCGGAAAATCATCTGCAGCGTCGGCGCCAGCATTTTGGTCGTGATCAGCAGTCGCTTGGTTGCCGGCTGGAACGCCGCCATGGAGGCAGTGAACGCCTGCATGAAAGGCTGGTCAGAATAGGAGGAGCCCTGGCTGATCACATAGTAAGGCGTGTTCGCCGGATAAAGATCACCCGTGTCCGGCTCGCAGTCTTTGTGCGCGGGATAGAACCAGCTCTGGTTGCTGACGTAGTACCGGAACGCCGCGATCGGCTGGTATGGGTCGGTCACAACCGCGCGCGGCAGGCTGCGCCAGAAGGGCCCGCTCACCATGGACATTGACGCGTTGCCGACCAGAGGCTGCTCGAAAAGCGTGTTGGGCAGACTCAGGTTCGTGCGGTGCTGCCGCGCTGCTGCGCAGTACACCACGGGGGTCAGGCCTGGAAAGTTAGTGACAGCCAACGGCGAGTGTCCGTCGTCGCGGTTAACATAGAGGTCGCCGAAATTGCCGGACGCCGTGTCGTCGGCGAACCACTGGCGGATGCGGTCCGCTGCGGGCCCCCGGTACGCCGGCGCATAAGCCGACAGCCGTTTGATATCAGGGTTTGTCAACGCGAACAGGGTTATGAAGCATCCGTGATCAAAGTCCCACAGCGTGTCGGACGCGTTGATCTCCGCTGGTTTTCCCATAAACACAGCAGCGGGATTCACCTGCACGGAGCCCGCCACCGGCAAGCCCTTCAGACTTTTGGCCTTCTCCACAAGTGACTTGAACTTAGGCAGGTCACGCATCTGCTTCAGATCGTTGTCCGCGGCGATCGCGACATCGTCGCGGAACCCGAGGTCGATCGCCCGCTCGAGCGCGACCAGCGCTTCGTCTTTCTTGGCGCGGTACGCCAGGGCGCAGGCCAGATTGTACTGCCACGTCGGATCCTGCGGCATCAGCTCCACCCCCGCACGGCAGGCCGTTTCCATCTCATCGATCTTGCCGGCGCGGACCGACTGCGCCAACTGCTGCTGCAACTGCACATGTTTCGGAAAAATCAACGGCATCTCGAACACGTTTGTAGAGGCGCGGGCTCCCGTCGCACACACCACAGCCAACATCAAAAGCATCTTCCTCATTCGCACCTCCGACTCCACTTTTTCGGGCACCTTTGCTTCTTCGTCGCCCGTTTTCTAAGGCAAAGACTCACCAGAACCGCCACCACGGCTTCTGCGCACGGGTCTGCTTCAAGAGCCAAGCAGTCAACTCGGGGTCAGCGTAAGCGCGATCCCACACATCGTGCGCACCGTCCTCGTATTCGGTGTACCGCACCGCGCTGTTGCCAGCCTGCTTCAAAGCCTCCACCATGCGACGCGAACAGTCCACCGGCACGTTATTGTCCTTGCGGCCATGAAACACCCAGATCGGCAGCTTCCTGATCGGCTGCACCCGCCGAATGTCACCCCCGCCAGACATTGGAACCGCCGCCGCGAAAAGCGTTGCGTCACGCTGGATCGCATCCCATGTGGCGAACCCGCCCAACGAAAGCCCTGTGATATAAAGACGGTCCGGATCGGCCAGCCCGGAAGCGACCATGCTGCGGCACAGCGCCAGCGCCGCCTTCAGCGGACCGGACGGATCTTTAGGTGCCGCGTAATTCGCCTTGAATGCTAGTCCTCTCACCCACCAGTTGGCGCCTGGACACTGCGGCGCTAACACGATCACCGGCTCCACCTGTTTCAGCAGCACCGACATCAACGCGGGCAGTCCCACCTTGATCTGCTGCAAATTGTCGGTGCCGCACTCCCCCGACCCGTGCAGAAACAGGATGAGCGGGTATTTCCGGCCCGCCTCCGGAAACTGCGGCGCGCTCAAACGATAAGCGAGGGTCTCGCCCGTCGCGTTCGTATACACATACGGCTTCAACATTTCCTCCGGCGCAAACTGAGCCCATGCCGGAGCCGCCAAAACAAGAAACAAAAGTGCCGACTTCATGGTCTATTTATATCATATTAACGGGAAGATGAGGCAACTGTTTTTGTCTGAGCAGTCCGCTCACTTCGAGAAATACGACGTCGCATTCTGAGGGCGGATCTCGGTCAGCGTTCCTTTGTAATGGCG
>CAYSXF010000275.1:0-6110 GCA_964434815.1 uncultured Lentisphaeraceae bacterium | reverse complement strand
GTGTTCGCCCGCAGGGTGGAGTTGGTTTTAAAGATAATGACGCTGTACGGGCTGGCGGCCCCTGTGATGAACGAATGGCTCGTGTTGGTTGTTCCGCCCGGATCGAAAATATTCATAAAGCCCTGCTCCAGCACGCTGGTTATACTGGTGCTGGACGACTGAAAGCGGAATACGGCGTTCGACATCAGCATGATCGCATAGCCGTTGGCGTTTGTCTTCAGCAGTCCCTCCAGATTGAAAAGGTGGCTGCCGCCGCTGTTCTGCAGTTGGAAGCCGGTCCAGTCGTTCGGCCAGGCATCCGGCCCGGACTTGAGCCACCACGTGCCGCGCGTGTCGAACGTGATGGAGCGGCCGCTGGTGAGACCGCCGACCTTGGTGACGCTGTTTTCGGTAAGTCCGCCCGCAGGGAAGCGAATCGTGTAGTCCTGGTTGCCTGTGAAGTACCCGACAGCGGCGTTGGTGGGCTGAATGCCGCCCGTCCAGTTTGTCGCCTGGTTATAGTAGCCGTCGGCAACACCTGTGAGCCAATTAATGTCCGCTTTCGTCTGGCAGGCTGTCATGCACAGCCCTGTCGCGAATACAGCCAAAACCCGCTTGATTTGCATGGATTATCTCCTCGTTTGGACATTCAAATCGGCTATGCCAAAAATCAAATAATTAACAACGAGAAAATACCACTATAAGGAAAGATAGCACAAGCCTAATTGTGGGAATTATACCCAGGCGTGTTTGGATTGAAGGGGCGCGTGAGTGGTAGTAAACTCACCCATGAGAAAAAAGTGGGCGGCTTGGCGCTCGGGTGGTTTAGTGAGGGAGGCGGCGCATGAAAAAGTTGCTGCATGTGGTGGCGAGTCCGCGCGGTGAAAAGTCGCGGACCTTGAAGGTGGCACGCGCGTTTCTGGAGCGTTTTAAGGAGCGTCATGCTGAGTGGCTCGTGGATGAGATCAACCTGTTCGAGGCGGAGCTGCCCGTCATGGCGGCGCGCCAGGTGGACGGCAAATACGTCCTGCTCGGAAACCGTGAGCTGTACGGGGAATTGCGCGAGAAGTGGGCGGAGATTGAACAGCACATCATCCGGTTCAAAGAGGCAAACGCCTATCTGATCAGCACGCCCATGTGGAACTTCACAATTCCTTATCCGCTCAAGCAGTACCTCGATATCTTGATTCAGCCCTCCTATCTGTTCCGCTACGTCAACGGATGCGCCGAGGGGCTGTTGGCCGGGCGGCGGATGGTGGTGATTTCGTCCAGCGGCGGCGCCTACACCGCTCCGGAAGCTCTGTCGTACGATCACGTTGAATCGTACCTGCGGACCGTGTTCGGTTTCGTGGGCGTTAAGGATCTGTGTTTCATCAAGGCCGACGCGTTGGACGGCGTTCCCGCGCATCGGGAAAACGAAGCGGTCGGCAACGCCCAAAAGCGTGCGCGCGAAGTGGCGGACGAAGCGTTCGACTGAGGAGGGTGTATGGCGCGTGACATTCCATTGGGCAACGGTCAGATGCTGGTGGCGTTCGACACGAACGGCCTGATCCGGGACGTCTATTATCCGCACGTCGGCCAGGAGAACCATGTGGGCGGCGCGCCTTTCCGGGTGGGCGTGTGGGAAGACGGTGCGTTCGACTGGCTGCCCGATGGGTGGACGTGCGAGGTTGGCTATCTCGATGACACGCTCGTCACGCGGGTGGTGTGGACGCATATGGAACGCGGCTTGCGGCTGGAGTTCAACGATGCGGTGGATTTCCACGAGAACGCTCTCATCCGAAAGATAACTGTATCGGACACAGCCGGCCGCAAACGGATGCTCAGGCTGTTCTTCGGTTTCGACTTCAGCATTGGTGGGAATGATATCGGCGACACCGTCGCCCTTCGTCCCGAAGCCGGTTGTGTCGTACACTACAAGCACGACCGCTATTTTCTCATGAACGCTCTTTTGTGCGGGCGTGCCGGGTTTGACCAATATGCGATGGGCAATAAGCGAAAGAACGCATTTGAGGGCACCTGGAAGGATGCGGAAGACGGCGTGCTGGGAGGCAATCCGATCGCGCAGGGATCGGTCGACTCAGTGGTTGCGCTGCATGTGGCGGTGGAGTCTGGAGGCGCCGAGACTGCGTGGCTGTGGATAGCTGCGGGAGAAAGCTGGAATGAGGTTTTGGCGCTGAACCGCGATCTCGTCAAGCGCGGGCCAGCGCAGATGTTCCGGCGCACGCACGACTACTGGCGGCTCTGGGCTACGAAAGAGCCGGGCGCGACCGAAGGGCTGCCCGCGGCGGTGGCTCAGTTGTATCGGCGGAGCCTTCTGATCATGCGCACTCAGATCGACCGCAACGGCGCCATCGTGGCGGCCAACGACTCCGACAACGTGCAGTTCAACCGCGACACGTACAGCTACGTGTGGCCGCGCGACGGTGCGCTGGTGGCGCATGCCTTGGATCTGGCTGGCTATCCTGAAATCAGTCAGACGTTTTTCAAATTCTGCGCGTCCGTGGTCGAGCGCGAGGGCTATCTGCTGCACAAATACACGCCGGCGGGGACGCCCGCCAGCAGTTGGCATCCGTGGGTCAAAGACGCCCGCCGCCAGCTTCCGATTCAGGAGGACGAGACCGCGCTGGTGCTCTGGTCCCTGTGGCAGCACTACTCCCTTTACCGCGACATCGAATTCGTCACGCCGCTGTATCGTCCGCTCATCAAGAACGGCGCGAATTTCCTGATGAACTACCGCGACGGCGCGACCGGGCTACCGCTGCCAAGCTACGATCTGTGGGAGGAGCGGTACGAAGTGCTCACCTTTACGGCTGCAGCGGTCTATGGCGGGCTGACGGCTGCCGCCGGGTTTGTCGAGGCCTTCGGCGAAGAAGAACTGGCTGAAGATTATCGGAAAGGGGCTGCGGCTCTGCGCGAGGCCGCGGGGCGTTCTTTGTACCAGCAAGACACGCGCTGTTTCGCGCGCGGTATCGTGTTTCCTGAAGACGGCGGCGATCCCGTGATGGACCGCGTCGTGGATGCGAGCGTCTGCGGTTCGTACCTGTTCGGGCTTCTGCCGCCGGACGATTCGCGTGTGGAGGAGACCGTTGGGCGCGTGCGCGAGAAACTCGGATGCGCCACGGAGATCGGTGGGCTGGCGCGGTATGAGAACGATGCGTATTACCGCTCGGCGACGGACACGCCCGGCAACCCGTGGTTTGTGACCACGCTGTGGTATGCACAGTATGTGATCGCGAAGGCGCGGACGGTTGCCGAATTGGCGTCGGCTATGGAGATTTTGGAATGGACTGCGGCGCATGCTTTGCCCAGCGGCGTGCTGGCAGAGCAACTGGATCCGCATACGGGCAAGCCCTTGTCGGTTTCGCCGTTGACGTGGAGCCATGCCGCCTTTGTCACAACGGTCTGCGAATATCGTCAGAAGAAGCAACAAATGAAAGAAACTTGAAATGCATGTGCGTCAGGATTTTTTGTCAGTTTCCCAGTGCGTGATGGGCTTTCTGTTGCTGCTGGCATGGGGAGCGGACGGTCAGGATGCGACCGAATTAGGGGGCGGGCTGGTTGGCGCTTGGAATTTCTCACGGTGCAACGGCACTCAGGTCGTCAATCAAGCGGGCAACGGGCTTTATGGAAGTATTTTTGGCGGTACATTGGGAGGGACACCGCGTACGCTCGCATGCGACGGCTTCACGACTGAGGTGGAGATCGACGAGAAGGGTGCGGTGCCGATCTCAAACGCCATGACGGTCGTGGCGTGGGTGCGTCCGTCAGCCGTGAAAAAGCGCACGATTATTGGCAAGCCGCATCCTGATCCGACTTTCACAACGCCAATGCCGGGGCTGTTCTTTTCCGATAGGGGACGGCTGACGTTTGCGGCGTGGCAGGCCAAGGGCAAGGCGAAAGGAATTTATGAGGGAGCGACGGAGATTGGTCGCGACGAGTGGGTGATGGTCGCGGCAACCTTCGGTAACATGAACGTCAGTCTCTATGTCAACGGTCAGAAGGACGGGCAGTTTCCATCGTTCTCGACCATGAACTACGGCAAGGGCTCGCTCTATATCGGCCGCGCCAAGGCGGGCAGCGCGATGTTCAAGGGACTGATCGGTGAAGTGCGCCTATATCGCCGCGAACTCAGAGGCGAGGAGATTGCGGCTTACTACAGAGCGACTCGCGCGACCTATCCGCAGGAGAAAGCCGCGCTTCAGTCGGCTGGACGCACGGTCAGCGTCGCTGTGAAAAACAATCCGACGACTCCATGGGTCGACTATGCTACGCGTACACTCGACCTGCTCGACGGCTTCAAGCCTGCGGGCGAAGCAACGAAACTCGATCAGTACGGCGGCTGGACAGGGCATCAGGAAAAAGCTACAGGGTTCTTTTACCCCAAGAAAATCGGGTCGCGCTGGTGGCTGGTCGATCCGGACGGGAACTTGTTCCTTCACGTAGGCGTGGTTGCCGTCGGCACTGGAAGCTCAAAAACGATCAAGGATAACTTCGCCAAGACATTCTCGTCGAAAGAGAATTGGGCGGACGTCACCACGGCCCTTCTGCATGACACTGGTTTCAACGGCACAGGGGCGTGGAGCGACACGCAGCAGCTTCGGGGGGCGAAGAAACCTGTGGCCTACACGGTCATCAAAAACTTCGCTGCAGAGTTCGCGAAATCGAAAGGACTCGCCCGCGCTTCGGTGGGGCACTCCGGGTTCCTGAATGACAGCATCCCGATCTTCAACGCGGACTTTCCCGCCTTCTGTGAAAAGAGCGCCCGGAGTTTGGCCGAAACGAAAGATGATCCGTGGCTGCTGGGTCACTTCTCCGACAACGAACTTCTTCCTCCCGTGCTCGACAACTACCTGAAGTTCGACGCAAATGACTCTGTTCAGGCACCGAACTATCGGGCCGCCGTAGCTTGGCTGGCCGCACGCAAGGGCAAGGCCGGTGTGACGGCGAAAGACATCACCGCGCAGGATCGCGCGGAGTTCATGGGCTATGTGTTTGAGGCCTACTTCAGGATCGCCAGCGAGGCGATCCGGCACGCAGACCCGAATCACTTGTACTTGGGATCACGGCTTCACTCGCGCGAGAAGGAGAACCCGTTCGTGCTCAAGGCTGCCGGGAAATACTGCGATGTGATCGCGATCAATTACTATCGGGTGTGGGGGCCGGATCTCGACGAGATGCGCGACTGGGCCGAGTGGTCGGGCAAGCCCGTCATCATCACCGAATGGTACGCCAAGGGAGACGACGTCGGCTTTCCTAACACGACTGGCGCGGGGTGGATCGTGAAGACCCAGCGTGATCGCGGTCTCTATTACCAGCATTACGTGCTGGGTTGCATTGAGGCCGGCACCTGCGTGGGCTGGCACTGGTTCAAGTATCTGGACAACGACATCAATGACACGCACGCAGACCCCTCTAACCGCGACTCCAATAAAGGTGTTGTCCGTGTCGACTTCACGCCGTATACGGAGGTCATGGACCTGATGAGGCAGATTAACCGCGAGGTCTATCCGCTGACCGGTTTTTTCGATGGTTCGAGAGCGAACCCTTAATTTCAGTTGTAGGTGCGCAGGTGTTGGCGGAGAAGGCGGAACGCGCCGAGAAATCCCGTGGGCCAGAGCCGCGTGGGCACGGAGGCTTCGAGTTCGTTTTGCACGTTGACCGGCAGGTCGGCGAGGAAGTCGAAGCCGGTGAGCTTCTCGAGGTCGTCGATGGAAATCAACGTTGTGCGTGCGGGCGTGCTGCGCCACAGCGTCTGCGGCATGCAGACGGCAAAGGCGCGAATCTTACCCTTATTCTGAGCAACGACGATCTGGTAGAAGGCGGTCGGGATGTCGACGCCCGAAGCCAGCCGTTTCCCGTTCGGGGTGGAAAGCGCACCTGTGATGACCCAGACGTCGCCGTAGCAAGCGGGCCAGAGGTCGGAGACTCGGAACTCGATATCGCACCACGGGCCCTGATTCAGGCTGGGGCGCTGGGGGCAGATGTTGGAGGTGAGGAAGCTCTGCTCCTGTGCGGCTTTCCCGTAGCGGGTGGCGATGGCGAGGTTGGGGGCCATGTGGCCTCGGTCATAACCGGACTTCGAGCTGTCTCTTATACACATCTGACGCTGCCGACGAATAGAGAGGTGT
>CAYSXF010000274.1:0-6133 GCA_964434815.1 uncultured Lentisphaeraceae bacterium | reverse complement strand
GAGATTTCTGCCTGTCTCGTGGGCTCGGAGATGTGTATAAGAGACAGGCGTCCACTGCAACTACATCCTTGTTGCGGACAAGCGCGGCGCCGGCATGACCCTTCCGTGCCCCAGATGCGGCATGCCGGTCAAGGTGCCTCAGCCGAAAGCGACGCCCGCTCCAAACAGCCGCAACGGGGCACAAAATTAGTAATCGATTTTCGCGCTCAGTTCCCACACCTTCGAGTCTTGCCTAGATGCCGGGCGAATTAAAGATCACCTGCGGCTGAGATTCAGAATGGCGTCGATCGTCTCGCGGTAGCGCGCGAGCGATCCCGCCCAGCGCTCCAGGCATTGGCGGCCAGAATCCGTCAGCGCGTACTCGCGGCGGGCGGGACCCGACTCCGACTCGGTGAGCCGCGAGGTCAGCAAGCCCCGCTTCTCCATGCTGCGCAAAAGACGATAGATGCCGGAGTGGTCCGGCGGCGCGTTCAGATGCGCGCTCTCGCGGGCGAGCCTTTGCGCCAGCGCGTAGCCGTGCAGAGGCGCTTTCAACAAGGCGGCCAAGATCGATGGCTGCACCAGCTTGGGCAGATTCGCGCCCGAACAGGCACAGGCGGAAAAGTCGACGGTCGTTTTCTTCGAACGCTTTCTTTGCATAGCCGTGTTATGCCTATTCTCTGACCGCCTTGTCAAGCGCAAGCGCCTCGAGGAACCGAATCTCCTCCTCTGTCGAACTGAGCGAACGATTCAGATAAAGCAAATGGAGAGCATGCGGTTGTCTAACTGGAAACACATAAAAAAGCTTTATGATTTGATCTAATGTATTATTCTTCACTCATGTTTCTAGAGGTCATGCAAAAACAAAGCATTCTATTGTCAGTTCACTAAAGGAGCGAAAACATGCAGCATTACTCGAAACTCGCGATCCCGAACCCGTCCGGCCTCATTTTCGGACAGTCGCCGCATCCCGTTCGGACCCGCAGCGGGATGGTGATCGGAGGGGGCGAGGTCTATCCCGAACTGAACTTCACGCTGCCCCCCATGGAGATTAACGAGGCGAACTGGGCCGAGATCCGTCGCCAATACCAGGAGATCATCGGCGGCGCGACCTTGCGTGCGGCTGAGCTCGGCACGCCGGGACTGGTGATCGAATTCGAAACGCTCCCCCCGATGTGCGAGCGGCCCGAATGGGGCATCGAGCTGGCAAACATCCTCCTGGACGGATTGAAGGAAGCAGAGGCGAAACACGGCCTGAAGGGTGTTCTCCGCATGACGCCGAACGATCTGCGCGAGATGAGCCGCCCGCCGCTGATGCGCCGGGGCTCTTACTATGACCGGATGATGGCGACCTTTGACGGCGCCGCTGCCGCAGGCGCGGAGCTGCTGAGCATCGAATCGACCGGCGGCAAAGAGGTGTGCGACGAGGCGCTGACCACCTGCAACCTTCCCCAAGTCATTTTCGCCCTGTGTGTGCTGGGCGTGCGCGACATGCGCTTCCTGTGGACGGAGCTGAAGAAGATCGCCGACCGGCACGGCGTCTTCTGCGCGGGCGACACGGCCTGCGGTTTCGGAAACACCGCGATGGTCCTCGCCGAGAAACAGTATATCCCGCGCGTGTTCGCCGCCGTCGTGCGGGCGGTGAGCGCGGTGCGCACGCTGGTCGGTTACGAGTGCGGCTGCGTCGGCCCCGGAAAGGACTGCGGCTACGAGAACATCTATCTGAAGGCGATCACCGGGTGCCCCATGGCGATGGAGGGCAAGGCTTCGGCCTGCGCGCACCTAAGCCCGCTCGGAAACATCGCGGGGGCCACCTGCGACACGTGGAGCAACGAATCGGTGCAGAACGTGAGACTGCTCGCCGCGATGGCGCCAACCTGCTACGCGGAACAGCTCATTTACGACTGCCGGCTCTTCAACACCGCCACCCGCCACGGGCCGAAGGCCGCCGGCGCGCTGCGCGACTGGATGGTGGAGAGCGACGCGTCCACAGATCCGCAGGCATGGGTGCTCCGCCCCGATATCGCAGTAGAGATTGCGCAGTCCATTGTGGATGCTCCCGACCACTACGCCGCCGGTTGCGCCGCCGCCAAGACCGCCCTGAAAGCCTTGCGCTCCGCCCACGCGGGCGGCGCACTTCACATTCCGGAACGCGAACTGGTCTGGCTCGACACGATGGATGAGGCTGTCGCCGCTTTGCCGAGCGACGAGTCGAGGTTCATCGACCAGATGCTCGCGGAAGTGGACACGTCACGGTTTGTCCTTGCCGAGTATGGGCTGTGATCGCGATTTAAAAATAGTTCACATTTCCCCTGTACAGGACAATGCCATTTTGCGATACTGTATTAATTCGATGTACAAAGTAGTGTTTATGCGTCGAACAGGAAATCCTATGACGGCAACAAACGCACAGAACAACAGACAGGGCTATTCAGTCATGACGGCGTCTATGCGTTGTTTTATCAGAGGGTGTTGGTGTCTCGACGGCGGGGTTCAAAGTTCTCTGTAGCCTATTTGAACAGAACCGATAGAACCCCGTAACCGAGTCCGGTTTCGGGGTTTTCGATTTAGAAAGGAAGTGCGCCATGACAAGCAAACTCGTGACTGTCCGTTGCCCGCAGGGCCTCCACCTGCGCATCGCCGCCCATATCGCCAAAATCGCCCAGGCGTCCGACGCCACCGTCCGCGTCGGCTGCGAAGGCTGCCCGCAGGCGAACGCGTGTTCGGCGCTCCAGCTTCTCATGCTCGGCGCCACGGCCGGCACAACGCTCGAAATCGAGGCTGAAGGCCCCGGCGAGGAGACGCTGCTGGCCGCGCTGTCCGACGTCTTCGAACAGGGAGGTGGCATATGATTCCGCTGATCGAGTCCGCGCACATCAACCTCGCACAAAAGAAACGGATTCTCTTTGTCTGCAGCGGCAACGCCTGCCGCAGCCAGATAGCGGAAGGTTGGACACGCGCTTTGTTCGGAGCCCAGATCCAAGCGCTGTCGGCAGGTGTCGAAGCCCACGGGCTTGATCCGCACGCGGTATCCGTCATGGCCGAGAGAGGCATCGATATCTCGCGTCAGCGCTCGAAAGCGTTCGACACGTTCGCCAACGTCAGCGTCGACCTGATCGTGACGCTCAGCGACCGCGCGGCGAACCACCTCCGCTCGCTCCGCGTATCACAGCCCGCCATCCATATCCCCTGCCTCTCACCCGCGAAGCGCATGCGCATCGGCGAGACATCGCTCAGCCACTACCGGGAGATGAGGGACGAGCTTAGGGATATCGTCCGCCGCCTCATTTTCGGGACAGCCTCTTCTCCTGTCCCCATCTTTTCAAACACAACCCTATTAGGGGTTAGTGTGTTAGCGCGGACGCCAGATCCGCGATCAGGTCTTCGGCGCTCTCCAGCCCTACAGACAGACGCACCAGGCCGTCGGTGATGCCGCGCGCAAGGCGTTCCTCGCGCGGCATTGACGCGTGCGACATGGTGGCCGGATACGAGAGAATGCTCTCCACGCCGCCGAGGCTGACTGCCACCAGCGGCAGCTTGACGCGCTTCAGGAAGGCCACAGCCGTCGGGCCGTCCGCCAGTTCGAAAGAGATCACCGCGCCGCCCCCGCGCGCCTGCCGCGCATGAACGTCGTGACCGGGATGCGTTTCAAGGCCAGGGTAGTAAACGCGCCGGATTTCCGAACGCCCTTGCAGCCAGCGGGCGGTCTCGCCCGCCGCGCGCTGCTGCGCGTCGAGCCGCACCGCCAGCGTCTTGATGCCGCGCAGCACGAGCCACGCGTCCTGCGGTCCGAGAATCGCGCCGAAACTGTTCTGAATCGCTTTCAGCCGCCGCCCCAACTCTTCCTCGCGCGTCACAGCCAGGCCGGCGATCAGATCACTGTGTCCGCCGAGAAACTTGGTCGCGCTGTGAACCACGATGTCGAAGCCGAGTTCGAGCGGCCGCTGCAGGTGCGGGGTCATGAAGGTGTTGTCGGTGATGGCCAGGAGCTTGTGTTCGCGGGCGATCTCCGCCACGGCCCGCAGGTCGGAGACTTGCAGCAGCGGGTTGGCCGGACTCTCCACAAACAGCCCGCGCGTGGCAGGTGTGATCGCGCGGCGCACGTTCTCCGGGTCGGTGCTGTCGACGAAGGTCACGCCGAGCCCCCACCGCTTGAAGATCGTGGTCAGCACGCGGTACGTGCCACCGTACGTGTCCTTGCCGACGACCAGATGGTCGCCCGCCTGGAAGAGCAGCAGCGCCGACGACGTGGCGGCCATGCCCGAAGCGAAGGCCAGCCCGCGCGCTCCGCCTTCGAGCACGGCGACGGTGTGCTCCAGCGCCTCGCGCGTCGGGTTGTCGCTGCGGGCGTAATCGTACGCGCCGAGATGCTCGGGGTCCGGCTGGTCGAAGGTCGAGACCTGGTAGATCGGGATGCTCGATGCGCCCGTGTGAGGATCGCGGTCGCGCCCGGAATGAATCAGCCGCGTTTGCTCGTTCATAGGACACCCTCCAAGTCGCGGATCAGATCCCGCACATCCTCGATGCCGATTGAAAGCCGCAGCAGGCGGTCGTTGATGCCCAAGCGCTGGCGCGTCGCCTCGTCGATGTCCGCGTGCGTCTGAACGGCGGGATAGGTGATCAGCGACTCGACGCCGCCGAGACTCTCGGCGAACAGGAAGACCCGCACGCCCGACAGGATGCCCGGCACGCAGGCGGGGTCGCCGACCTCGAACGCGATCATGCCGCCCCACCCGCTCTTTTCGCGCAAGAGAATCTCACGCCCGGAGTGCCCAGGCAGGCCGGGGTAATACACGCGCTGAACATGGGGGTGACGACAAAGCCACTCCGCGACAGCCAGCGCATTTTCCTGCTGTTTGGCCACGCGCAACGCTAGGGTTTTCATCCCGCGCAAGGTCAGCCACGAGTCTTGCGGGCCGAGGATGCCGCCGACCGCATTCTGTAGGAAGGCGACCCGCTCAGACAGCTCCGGCGTGCGGGTGACAACCGCTCCGGCGACCACATCGTTGTGCCCCGCGAGATACTTGGTGGCGCTGTATACCACGAGATCGGCACCCTGCTCCAGAGGCCGCTGAAGGACGGGCGTCAGAAAGGTGTTGTCCACAATCGTGAGCACGCCGCGCGCGCGCGCCAGCGACGCGATAGCGCGCAGGTCGGCGATTTTCAAAAGCGGGTTGGTGGGAGACTCAATGAAGATGCCGCGGACTCGCGGGTCAGCAAGGGTTGCTTTTACTGCCCTTAGATCGGACGTGTCCACATAGACGGCCTCGATGCCGAGCGGACGGAACACTTTCTCGAAAAGCCGAAACGTGCCGCCATAGAGATCCTCGGTCACCACTACCCGGTCGTTCGGCGCAAAGAGTCTCAGCACCGTGTCGATAGCCGCCAAGCCTGATGCGAAAGCGAAGCCCCGGTGTCCGCCGTCGGCCGCAGCCAGCGTCTCCTCCAGCGCGAGCCGGGTCGGGTTGGACGTGCGCGAGTAGTCGAACCCCGTGCTCTGCCCCAGCGCCGGGTGCCCGAACGAAGCGGTCTGATAGATCGGCACCGAGATAGCCCCCGTCACCGCATCGCACCGGTTCCCGGCCTGCGCAAATAGTGTAGCCAAGTTCGTGCTTGTCGTTGTCATGAAAACCTCCTACCGCAAGCCATACTGCGGTCCCCACAACGAAGCCAAATGAACGGCGACGAGCGCGACGCCAAACACAACCACTTCATCTATGGTTTATGTAGTGTATAATATCTGAGCGCACCTGTAAAGCTAGCTACTGCGATGCGTCATCCACTACGCATTCATCACCGAATTCAGACTCACCGTTGCACCGAATCGCAGATGCACTCCTACTTCTGCGGCGCTTCGACTTGCAGCGGCCCGACCTTCAGCACGTCGGACGGCGGCAGGGCCGGGAACGGCGCGTGCGGCTCGGTCTGATACCAGTAGGCCACCGAGGCGATGTCGTCGTTCAGCGGCAGGTAGCGGCCCGACTTGTCGGTCATCCACCCCAGCGTCTGGATCGTCACCTTCAGATCATCCGTGAAGCGCACGGGGTCGGTCAGATGCCAGCGGTACAGCCCGAAGCGCTGCCCGGGCTTATACGTCACGTCCGGCGGCAGCACCTGCGCCAGGCCCGTGTAAGGCGTGCTGAAGGTCTGGTAC
>CAYSXF010000273.1:0-6140 GCA_964434815.1 uncultured Lentisphaeraceae bacterium | reverse complement strand
CATGCCGCCGTACTCGTGGCGGAATCCCTGGAGGAACAGGGACCGGCTAAAGGCGTGCCCCGCGTTGTGGCCGGGCGTGTGCCACGAGGTGCCGGCTTCGCAGGTGACGTAGTGGCGGAGCGCGTGCCAGAATCGCGGTTCCCACAGTGCGCGGAACAGGTGGCGGATGCGCGGCTGGTGGTCATCGATGCGCGTGAAGAAATCTTTAGGCTTCAGCACCCAGCGTTTTGAAGGGATGCGGACTTTTTCGGCATCTGGGGTTGTGAGGACGACCTTAGGGATCGCCGGGAAATAGGTGTTGAGCCACTGGGGGAGTGGGATGCTGTCAACGGTCAGGGCGTGGAGCGGGATGCGGCGACTGTTGCCCACCTCAGAGAAGGCGTCGTCGAGCAGAAAGAGAATACAGTCTTTTCCGGCGTCGGTCAGCAGCCCGTTGGCGCTGTCGCCCGCCAAGAAAAGCGCGTTGTTCAGCTCCTCGGCGGTGTTGACCGCGACGATGCGAAGGGGCGGCCAGTCGATGGGTTCTTCAGAGGGGAACGTCGCTTCGCAAAAGGCGTGGAAGGTGTCGGAGAGCCCGTGGGCCAAGTTCTGGAGGCCCTCGCGGCCGACGGGCTTGTCTTGGAGGTGGAAGACAATCAGTTCGTTCATACAGGGGTTTTGTAGGGGCGCACCACGTTGTGCGGGCAGGAGCCTTGTCTGCCTGTTTCGTGTTCCGTAAGTTTCTTTCTGTGGCTAAACAGAATACGTCAATGCGGGGTACGATGACAACGGTTTTCTCTGTAAAATTTACATCGAACGGCAGAGGTTGGGCTTGCATTTTTCATCAATGTAAGTATCATCATTTAACATAACTAGGCAACATTTCTGCATGCGTCAGAAGGAACTGAGCCATGTCAAAGTTCAGGCGGCGTGCGCAGGGTCATCGCTGGGGTAGGAGGTGGAGCGTGAGAGGCTGTAAAAACGGGTCGGGTTGCGTGCCAGCGGCAGAAAGCGAGCCGAAGAAGGTGCTGATTATTGATGATCATCCGCTGGTCAGGGAGGGGATCGCCACGCTGATCATGACGACTCCGGAGCTGAGGGTCTCAGCGGAAGCCGGAAATGCGCAAGAGGCGCTGCTTGCCCTTTCGAAAGAGGCTTCTGACATCGCTCTGTTGGACATCTCGTTGCCAGGGACGAACGGCATCGAACTTCTCAAGGACATGCACGCCCGTTATCCGAGTATGCGCGTGCTGGTGTTGTCCATGCACGAGGAGGCCGTGTATGCCGAACGCGCCCTGCGTGCCGGCGCGCACGGGTACATCATGAAACAGGAGCCGGGGGCCAAAGTGATCGAGGCGATCCGGTGCGTGCTGCGCGGCGAGCTGTATGTGAGCCCGGCGATAGCCGCCCACATGCTGAAGCAATATGTGTCTAACAAGCAAGGGCTGGACACGCGCACCAGCATCGAGAAGCTCAGCGACCGCGAGCTGCAGGTCTTCAGCGCCATCGGGAAGGGCATGTCCACGCAAGAGATCGCCGAGACGTTCGGCCTGAGCGTCAAAACGATCCAGACGTATCGCGAGCATATCAAGCGCAAGCTGGGCTTGCGTAACGCCACCGATTTGGTTCATCACGCGACGCACTGCGTCGAATCCGAGATGGGCACGGCGTGTCTGTAGCGGGAGGGGGATGCGGGGCCGTGAGGGGAATCGTTGCTAGTTGGGCTTGCGCCACGGCTGCGCTGTTTCTTGGGGCTGCTGACCTTCCGTGTGAGGTGTCGTGGGTCGGTAACGACTGGATCGGCAACCCCGACTGGGTTCCCCAGGATATCGGCGATCTTTCCGTCACGCCCGAAGGCGATCTTTTCACGAATGTCGGCTGGGAAGAGGGCGGCGGCAACGTGATGCGCTTCGATCAGTCCGGTGCGTGGAAAGGCGCGGCCATGCACACGCACGGCTGGGGTTACGGCGGCGGCGAGGCGGTCTCGGCCAACGCGAAGTATGTGTTCATCGCGCAGCATGCGGAGAACGAGCGCGGCGGGTTGGCCGACGCGGCGACCTGGCCGCCTAAAGGTCTTCGGTGGTGGGGCGTGTCGCGCCGTCTGCGCAGTGATTTCCGCGTGGGAGCGCCGTTCGAAGGCGGCAAGGGCGGCAAAGGCGACACCCTTAAGCAGAATTTCAAGGTCGTGGCCGAAGCGCAAGAGGGTACGCCCGAAACGATCCGCGGCCTGTGGGCCACGGAAGACGAACTTTATGTGGCTGTGAAGCGCGAAGGCGTGGTCCGAGTCTATGACGCGGAAACCATGGCGGAGAAACGCTCGTGGCGCGCGGTCCGCCCTGACCGGATCGCTATGGACGCGCACGAGACCCTGTGGATCCTGCTGGCGCCGGAGGACGAGAAGGCTGGCGCGTGGGCGCTGGCGGGCTTTGATCCCGAGGGCAAAGAAAAATCGAGGTTGACCTTCGATGTGGCGGTCCGGCCGGCGGGTCTGGCAATCGACGCAAAGGGCCGGCTGCTGGTGAGCGATACGGGCGTGTCGCAACAGATTCTGCTTTACGACGGACTCGAGAAATGGGCTCCTAAACAATGCGGAACGTTCGGTGAGTCGCGGGGTGTTTTCAGCGGGCCTGTCGCGGGCCGCGTGGGCGAGCGGCGCTTCAACCAGCCGCGTGCGGTCGGTGCGGACGCGGCTGGCAACATGTATGTGGCCAACGGCGGCGGCACGGGCGGCGGCAGCACGGTTCTGGAGTCGTACGCGCCGGGCGGCGCGTTGCGCTGGCGGCGTTGCGGCCTGTTCTTCGTGGACCTGCCGGATCTCGACGCAGAGTCGGAGCGCCTGGTCTACTCCAAGGAGGAGCGCTTCACGGCCGATTATTCGAAGCCGGCCGGACAGCAGACCATTTACGCGGCCTATACAGTGAACCCGTGGAGATATCCCGATGATCCGCGCCTCCACATCTGGTCGGCCAACGCGTGGTTCCTGCGTCTGAAAGGCGTGCCGCTGCTCTTCGTTTCCAACATGGGGCAGGACTATCTTCAGGCGTATCGTTTCAATTCGGCGATGGATGGCGAGACCGCGATTCCGGCGGCGCTGTTCTCGAAAAAGCAGGCGAAGGTCAATGAAGACGGCTGGCCTCGCGGTCAGCCTGCGGAGGGTGCGTGGTGTTGGACCGACCTCAATGGCGACGGCGCGATGCAGGCGGACGAGTACGAGGCGGTAGAGAAGGCGGGCGGCGGCTGCGTGTTCGTGGATGCTCAAGGCACGGTCTGGCGTGTGTTTCGCGAAGCTGCGTACGGCGCGGCGTTCAAGGGTTTCACCGAAAAAGGTGCGCCGCAATGGGCATGGAAGGACGAACGTGCGATCAAGTGTCCTGCCGAAATCAGCGAACTTCGGCGGTTCAAGATAGATGCCGTGCGCGACATTGCGGCGTTCGGCGGAGATTTGGGCGAGGACAGGCACCAGCATTGGAAACCGATGGGGCCGGCGGTGGCGGCGTATCGCGATGTGATGAAAGGCCAGCCGGTAAAACTGTGGTCGGCGGTGCTGCCCTACAGCAACGGCAGCCGCGGGCACGAGTCGGCTGAGCCGATGTCGTTCGAGATCGCGGGAGATTATCTCTTCGTGTGTTACACGCGCGGGCTCAAAGAGGAGAACACCAAGTACGCCTTTGTGAAAGTGTTCGGTCTGACTGACGGACGCTTCGTCGGCAACCTCGTGCCCGAGCGAGTGACCGGCGAGCTGGGCCTGTTGGACTTGGAAGACTCGCTGCGAGTACACCGTCTGCGCGATGGCAGCTACGTGGTGTTTCTGGAGGACGACTACAAGGCTAAGAGCGTGATGATGCGCTGGAAGCCAGCCCCCAATTATGCGGGCACGTCGCAGTAGGCGGAGCGCTCCCCATATTTCACACTTCATGAAGTGTGGAAAAGTGCGAAAGAAACTCAATGAAATCGGGTAGAGAGCAATTCTTCCACCTCGTCAATCCAGGCGGGATCGAACGCGTGTCCGCGGGGTAGCTTGACGAAGAGGCGGCGGGCGCAGAGGCGCTTTTGTCCGGGTGGCGAGACGAGGCGGTCGAGCCAGTGGCCGGGAAGCTTGCCGAATGCCGCGATCAGAAAATCGAAGAGGTCGAGCGGTTCCTCTTCCGTCGGCTCAAGCCCGAATTGCCAGAGGATGTGAGGCTCGGTGAGAACCTGTTTGCGGATGAGCGCGGCAAGCGCTTCGCGCTGCGAGAAGAGGTCGGAGCCGGAGATAAGGAGCGCCTGGCGGTTGGAAGTGATCGGCAAAAACGCCTCCCCGTCGGCAAACGGCTCGCGAGGACGCTCGCCCTCCATGGCCCTTGTCTGTTTTGGAGGGCGAGCGACCCCGCGAACCGCGCAGGATGGCGCGAGGTGCGGCAGGACGAGTCGAACGCGGCTAGGGAAAAGATCCGGAAGTCGCACGCCGACGAAGCGCTGCGTCGGCGAATCGAAGCCGCCGAGGCGCTCGTTGGCCCAGGACTCGATTTTCGCGAGCCGGCGTGCGGAGAGGGCGTCCGTGGACTGCACGCGGTAAGGCGGCAGGCGCTGGGCGCGGAGGCCGAGTTCCTCGGCGCGGTCGCGCAGCTCCGTTCCGGGCAAGAGCAGCGTGGGCAGGAACTGCGGATGAATGTCGTCGCCGAAACGCGCCAGCCAGTCGAGCGAGCGCCCGATGTCGCGCTCGTCCTGCGCGGGCAGGCCGTACATGAAATCTAGGGTGGGCTTGATGCCGTGGCGCAGCAGCGCCTCGATGCCGCGCAGGACGCTGTCGGCGTTGAGCGGGCGGTGGATGATTTTCAGGACTTTGGGGTCGGTGCTCTGAATGCCGACCTCGGCTTCTGCCACGCCGGCGGCCGCGAGGCGGCGGGCCTGGTCGTCGGAGAGCGTATCCGCGCGGATCTCGACGAAAAAGGCGACACCGCGGTCGCGGTTCTCTTGCGTCATGGCGTCGAGGATCTCGTCGAAGCGGGGGTGCGCGTTGAAGGTGGGGTCGGTGAGCCGTATCTCTTTCGCGCCGCGTTCGCGCAGGATGCGGATGCGCGTGGCGACCTCTTCCGGCGGCAGGCAGGTTGTGGTGCTGCGGCGCAGGTTGTAGCAGCAGAAGGCGCAGCGCATGGGGCAGCCGCGGTTGGTCTCGAGATAGGCCATGCCGAAGGCGTCGGGCCGGTTGATGGGGTGATCCGGCGCCGGCAGGAGATCCTGCAACGGCCTGACCGGACGCTTGCGCGTACCCTCGGTAAAGGTGCCGTCTTCGGCTCGCCACGCGACGCCCCGGTAGTTTGGGGGCTGTCCGTCGCGGAAGAAGCGGAGCACGGCCGGAAAGACCGTCTCGCCTTCTCCGACCACCAGAGCGTCGGCTGGGAACCGAGCGTCGGGCGTCGGGCGTCGAGCGTCTCTCTCCCCCGGCAGGAGCGGGTGCTTCGCCGCGATGTCGGGTCCGCCGATGACAATCTTGAGCGCGGGCAGACGCTTTTTCAGCAACTTGAGCAGGTGCTGCGTGCGCTCGATGTTCCAGAGGTAGCAGGTGGCGGAGAGCGCGTCCGGCCGCAACGCGGCGATCTGCTCCGCCAGCGCCGCGTCGGCGGCTGTATCCTGACAGGCGGGCGTCTCGATCGCTTCCCAATGCTTGGCTTCGGGCGAGCGCTCCAGCGCGGCGCGCAGGCACGCGGCCGCGGGCATCAGGTTCTCGCCGGGCGAGGAGATGTCGGGGTCGAGGCGGGGGAGTTGGATAAATATGATTTGTCGAGTGTTCACGGCAACTTCTTTCAGCTTCTAAGCGATGGGTTCGCGCTCCATCGCGAACGATGTCGTTGAGGAAAGCTGCATTCTGAACGCTGGAATATGGTGGGTTTTGGCAAAGGCTAGAACGCTATCGCGGACGTTCGCGTTTGCGTTGTAACCAAGTAAGACCTCCTTGATGGTGGCAGGATGGAATCTCTTGAAGTGTAACGGTAAACCGGTAAGACTGTCAGCAGGAGCGGGGAGTTCCATGTCACAATCTTCAAGTGCGTAAACAATGCGGAACTCTTGCTCGTATTCCCAGTCGGACGACTTTCGGAACGCAATTTCATCGAAACTTGGCTGCTGGTTCGTCATGTTGTATACAGTGCGTTCCGAAATGTATTGCACATCGCGCATGCTTC
>CAYSXF010000272.1:0-6163 GCA_964434815.1 uncultured Lentisphaeraceae bacterium | reverse complement strand
GAGCTGGAACGGCAAGAAGGCTGTCTCCTACCGCCGCATCGAAGGCATCCCGGACGCCTGGGGCACGGCCGTCAACGTGCAGGCGATGGTGTTCGGCAACATGGGCGACTCCTCCGCCACCGGCGTGGCGTTCACCCGCGACCCGGCCACCGGCGACAACACCTTCTACGGCGAATGGCTGGTCAACGCCCAGGGCGAGGACGTCGTCGCCGGCATCCGCACGCCGAGCCCGATCAACGACGACACCAAGAACGAGCAGAACAAGCACCTGCACAGCATGCAGGAGGCGATGCCGTCCACCTACAAGCAGCTTTTCGCCATCCGCAACACGCTCGAGAAGCATTACACCGACATGCTCGATATCGAGTTCACCATCGAGGAAGGCAAACTCTGGATGCTCCAGTGCCGCGTGGGCAAGCGCACCGGCACCGCCGCGCTGAACATGGCCATGGACATGCTGGCCTCCAAGCTGATTGACCAGAAGACGGCTGTCAGGCGCGTGGAGCCGCAGCAGTTGGACGAGCTGCTGCACCCGATCATCGATCCCAAGTTCGAAAAGGATGCGAAGCCGATCGTCAAGGGCCTGCCGGCCGGTCCGGGCGCGGCCTGCGGCAAGCTGGTGTTTACGGCCGAGGACGCAGTCGCCTCTGCCCGCGCAGGCAAGAAGTGCATTCTGATCCGCGAAGAGACCAACCCCGAGGACGTCGAGGGCATGCGCGCGGCGGTGGGCATTCTGACCGCCCGCGGCGGCATGACCTCGCACGCGGCGCTGGTCGCGCGCGGCTGGGGCAAGTGCTGCATCGTCGGCGCCGGCGGCCTGCATGTTGACGTTGCCTCGAAGACCGCGAAGATTGCGGGCTCGAACCTGGTGCTCAAAGAAGGCGACGTCATCACGCTCAACGGCACCCGCGGCCACGTCTACACCGGCACGCTGCCGATGATGGACGCGACCGAGAATCCGCGCTTCCAGAAGTTCATGTCCATGGCCGACAAGTTCCGCACGATGGGCGTGCGCACCAACGCCGACACGCCGGCTGACGCCAAGGTTGCCCGCGCGTTCGGCGCCGAGGGCATCGGCCTCTTCCGCACGGAGCACATGTTCTACGGCGTTGGCAGCGACAAGCCGCTCTTCCTGCTGCGAAAGATGATCCTCAGCTCGACGCTCGACGAGCGCCGCAACGCGCTGAACGAGCTGATGCCGTTCGTCAAGCACGACATCAAGGCCACCATGGAAGCCATGGAAGGCCTGCCTGTGACGGTCCGACTGCTGGATCCGCCGCTGCACGAGTTCGTGCCGCAGGGAGCTGAGAAGCAGGCCGAATTGGCCAAGGCGCTCGGCATCACGGTGGACGACATCCACAAGCGCGGCGAAGCCCTGCACGAGAACAACCCCATGATGGGACACCGCGGCGTCCGCCTCGGCATCACCTATCCTGAGGTGACCGAGATGCAGGCCCGCGCGATCTTCGAGTCGGCGGCCGAGCTTATCGCGGGCGGCATGAAGTGCAAGCCCGAGATCATGGTTCCCGTCACCTGCGACGTGAGCGAACTGAAGCACCAGAAGGTGATCATCGCCCGCGTTCATGCGGAAGTGTGCAAGGCCAAGAAGATCAAGGCGCTGCCCTACATGGTCGGCACGATGATCGAGATTCCGCGCGCCGCGCTACTGGCGGACCGGATGGCGCAGGAGGCGGAGTTCTTCTCCTTCGGCACGAACGACCTGACGCAGATGACGTTCGGCTTCAGCCGCGACGATATCGGCGGCTTCCTGCCGGACTATCTGGACAAGAAAGTGCTGGCGGCCGACCCGTTCCAGACCATCGATCAGGACGGCGTGGGCCAGCTCATCGAGATGTCTGTCAAGAAGGGCCGCACAACGCGCGAGAACCTGAAGGTCGGCATCTGCGGCGAGCAGGGCGGCGACCCGGCTTCGGTGAAGTTCTGCTTTAAGAACGGCCTCACCTATGTGTCGTGCAGCCCGTACCGCGTGCCGATCGCCCGTCTGGCGGCAGCACAGGCGGCCTTGGAAGGCTAACGGCTGTCGTCTAAGCGACTGACATGTGGCGCGTATCCGGACATTCCGGGTACGCGCCTTTTTTTATACTATAACAGTTGTCTTTTGGTTTTGCGGTCTGAAGGACGAACAGTATATACTATATCCTATAAGCAAAATTCCGTGCAGGCGCGAGGGTTAAATGAGGGTGTGGCGTGGGAAGATGGCCAAAATAGCAACGTGGGTTGGCATGTGTCTGCCTAGAGTGAGCGGTTTGGTCATCTGTGCCATTCTGTTGGCTGGAATCCAGGCGCAGGCCCAGGTGCTTGATCAGGTTACTCGGCAGGCGGAGGCTGCTGCGCTCGTTGCAGCGCCGATCGAGACCGCGACGGCGGGCTATCACGGTGCGGGATATGTGAATGTGCCGTCGAACGGCTGTTCGCTGACGTGGTCAAATTTCGACGGCGGGCCGGGCGGCGGCGTGAACGTGCAGATCCGCTATCTGCTGACCGGCACTCTGACACGCGAGGCACCTGTAACCGTGAACGGCGTGGCGCGGCGCGTGCGCTTCGCGCCGACGGGCACCGGCGTTTGGGGCACGGTGACCGCGTTCGGACGGTTTGTGCCCGGCACAACAAACGAGATCACGCTGGCCACAGATGGGGCGGATATCGGCATGGTGGATGAAATCACCGTTTCACAGCCCGCGCCGGTGCGCATCCCGACCCGCGTCTACTGGGGCGGCTACAATGGCATGTCACAGCTTGTGGGCACAGGCACGTCCCAGTGGACCTGGGTGCAGTCGCATCAGGACGGGCTGTTGCTGCACGGCGCGTATTGGGGCAATCCGGCCATGTCGCCGGCGCCGTCGAATGCGGCGCCGGCTCTGGCTGCGCTACTTAAGCCGCACAATCCGGGATATATTTACGAGGCCGGTTTTCCGGGCCAATTTCCACTCATCGACACCGCACTGGGCACCCTCGATGCAGGCAGCGCGTCGAGCGGGGCGATACAGGATATCAACCAACTGCTGGCGTGGGGCTTCCCGCAGCCGGACATCTCGACGGACTTTCACTTGTACGCGTGGCAGGAGTCGATGCGCTACCATCCGGAATGGAGCCACGACGATTTCTTTGCGGCGCTGTGCGGCAACTGGGACAGCTATACGGGCACGGTTGTCAGCGCGTCTACGTACGGCTGGTTCCGGCAATGGACTGAAAAGCTCGCGCAGACCTATCCAGGCATCCGCGTGACGGCATGCGACTCGCCCGTCTACTTCAACTGGGATGATCTGCGCGAGCTTGGAGACGATAGCAATGCGTACAACGCCTGGGTGAAGCTTGAGCGTCACGGCACGAACGTCGAAGCGTTCTGGTCGGCGACGGGCTATACCTGGAAGAGCCTAGGCGTGGTGACCTCGACGCTGCCCGCCACAGCCTGTGCAGGGCTAGCTGTGACCAGCAAGAACAGCGCACGCCTCGCCACCGCCAAATTCAACTCGGCGCAGGTCTACAACTTCTTCTTCGGCGACATCGGCACGCCGGGCCGGGGCGGCACGCTCTCGCAGGGCACGGGAACCTTCACGCTCACAGCGTACGGCAACCACTATGACGGCACGGACGACGACGCGTGCTTTTTCGTCAACTCGGATCAAAGCGGGGATGGCGAGTTCGTTGCGCGGGTGAACTCGCTGGTGAATAACAGCAATGCGAATCGCGCGGAGACGGCGGCCGGCATCGTCGTGCGCGAATCATTGGCTTCAAATGCGCGGGCGGTTTCGCTTTCGCTGAGGAATGACGGCAAGGCGCAGTTCCAGACGCGCACGAGCACGGGAGGCGCCATCGCGACTATCGCGAGTCCCGCCGCAGTCACTCCGTCCTGGCTGAAGATTGCACGCACGGGGAATCTCTTTTCGGCCTGGGTCTCCACGAACGGCATCAGCTACACGCAGGTCGGGGCCACACAGACGGTGTCGATGGCCAGCGCGGTGAAAGTGGGGCTTTTCTGCGACAGCACCGTTTACTGGGAGAACGCGACCGCACAGTTCGCGTATGTCAGCTTTCTGAGCGCGATGGCGAACGCGGCGTCGTGGATAGGGCAGGATGTCGGCACCACGGGCTTGACAGGCTCACAGAGCATCGGCTCTCCGCTCTCGGTGGATGCGGCGGGATCGGATATCGCGGGCACGAACGACCAGTTCCACTTCGTCTATAAGCCGCTGACAGGCGACGGCACGGTGATCGCGCAGTGCTACACATTCGCCGATAAAACAAGTTCATCAACGGCGCTTGACCCGCTTGCTAAGATGGGCGTCATGCTGCGGGCCTCTACGAACGCGAACGCGCGGCATGCGGCCGTCAGCTTCACGCCACAGCAAGGCATCCGTCAACTGGTGCGGGCCACGGACGGCGCGGCTTCAGTCACCGGCGGCGTGTGGGGCGTGGGCGAGGCCGGGATCGTGCCGGGTTTGAACAGCAGTGACCGCCGCACGCTGGCGCACTATCTGACGGGGAACGACTTTTTCGCGGCGCAGCGAGGCGCGTTTCCGGGCACCTACAAGCCGAATTATGCGGGCTTCACCACGGATTCGCCGTATGAAGGATACATGAGTTGGGGCGGCAGCGAGACGCAGGCTGACGCCAAGAAGCACCGGCAAAAGATCCGCACTTACGAGGCGTGGCTGCAGGCCAACGGTCTGGAGCATCAGCTCATTGCCAACAGCAACACCGGCGGTGCAGCCGGCACCCAGGCCGAGCGAGACACGTGGGACTCCACGTATGCGGACGACTCGCTGCGCAGCATCACGCTGCACCAGCTCGAAGGCGGACGGCCTGACAAGGTGATCTTCGAATCGTGGTACGACGGCCCGTACACGCTGGTGCCGGAGACGAAGTCCGGCTCGTACGCCAACCTAGCCCTGCGCGGCATCAAGTACCTGAAGGGCGAGGGCCAGACGCTGGATCTCTCGGTGAAGGCGGCTGCAGATCCGCTGTTCTTTGGCGGCAGTCTCCGTCAGAGCGTGCCGGGGGGCGTGCAGGTACGCTCTTGGCGAGCGGCCGCCACGAACGCCGCGCAGACCTTTACAATTCGCCTGAAGAACACAGGCGAGGTCGATGCGCTGCCGGTGCTTCAGGCCTATGGGAGCGGCGGCGCGGGGTGGGCGGTCTCTTATTTCTTGGGTACGACGAACGTGACCGCGCTCATCACGGACGAAGACGGGCTGGTGTTGACGGACTCCGCAGTGGAAGGACAAGAGCTGATCTCGCCCAATGCCACCATCGACCTGACCGTGCAGGTGGCAGCCGCTTCGCCAACGGCGGCGAACAAGGTGCTCATCCGCGCCTTCTGGAATCCGCAGGATCCGAACCTGGCGGTGAAGGACGCCGTGCAACTGGAACTGCAGCCGCCGAATGCGGCTCCGGTTGCCACGAACGCTTTTGCGACCGTTGCGCCGGGTGCGAGCGTAGATGTGGATCTGTGGACGCTCGCTGCTGACAGCGAAACGTCTGACACCTCGCTATGGTTCACTGTGACAGGTGCCACCAACGGCACGGCCGTGTTGCAGGCGGACGGCCATACGGTGCGCTTCACGCCGTTTGCCGGATATAACGGTCCGGCCTCATTCGGTTATGCGGTGCGCGACATGTCTGAAGACGCACGTCTGTTGCGCTACTACTCGTTCGAGCCACCGGACACGGCGTCGGACGCGCTCGCGGCTGACGGTGCGAACCGCGGCGACGGCGCATTGACGCGCATCGGGACCGGCTCTTACGCGTATGAGACGAACGCGCCATTGCGGCTTCAAACGCAGAGTCTGCGCCTCGTCGAGGTCAACGCGGGATCCAACGCACAACTGAGGACAATGTTGCCGGTCACCGAGTACAATCTGACGAACGCGTCTTGGACGATGTCGATGTGGCTCAAACGGGCGACTCGCGCCACGACTGACATGGCCTTTTACATCGGCAGCGGAAACGGCAGTAGCGGCGACGGCCACGAGCTGGAGATGTGGTGCGGCGGGAACGAGGACAAAGTGAATCTGCGCTATTGGGATGCGACGAATGGCTTGCGCGCCATGTTCAGCTCGCCGGCCAACGTGGTGACGGGAACATGGCATCACGCAGCGGTCGTTTGGGCTGCCGCAGGCGGCGGAACGGGAGCGCTCTCCCT
>CAYSXF010000271.1:0-6197 GCA_964434815.1 uncultured Lentisphaeraceae bacterium | reverse complement strand
GCTCTACTGCGGCGTCCACTTCGAGGGCTGGTGCGCGCAGACCGGCGTCATCGAAAGTTCGAAGCCCGGCGAGATCAGCGTGGGCGACCGCACGCAGGGCTGGTGGTTCGGCTCGTCCTATGGCGGCAACTATCCCCAGGAACACGAGGAGGGCCGCGGCATGATCGTGGGTCACCTGCACGCGCTGGACGTCCCAACGGAATGGCATTGGCAGGACAATGTACTCTATCTGATCGCGCCCGACGGCGGTCAGCCGCAGGCGGTCGAGGCCAAGCGGCGCCAGCTCGCGTTTGATCTGAGCGGGCGCGAATACATCCGCATCGAAGAGGTGTCCGTCCGCGCCGCGTCGATGCGGCTGGAGAACTCCTCGCACTGCACAATCGACCGGTGCGATCTAGCCTATATTTCGCACTACACGCGGCACTACGGCATCGGGCAGATCGAGAAGGGGCGTAATACGATTAAGTCGGGCGAGACGGGGATTTTCGTGGGCGGCCACGACAACGCCTTCCTGAATTGCAGCGTGCGGTTCAGCGCGGGGACCGGCTTCCACGTGCGCGGTTATCATCACACGATCCACAACTGCCTCATCGACGAGGTCAGCTACGTCGGCCATTACCTTAACGCCATCACCGATGCGGTCAGCGATTTCAACGAGTACGAGAACACCCTTGTAGGCGGGCACGTCGTCACCTTCAACACGATGCGCAACGCGGGCCGACACTTCTTCAATTTCTACGGAAACGGGCCGAGCCACCAGTCGCGCGACCGCGGCGGCATGGACTACGCGGCCACGCTGTTCGCCGGCAACCACCTGTATAACGGCATGTTGCTGACGCGCGACGCTGGCTTCATCACGGGATTCCAGTGCAGCGGCGGCACGCTCAACGGCCAGCATTCGCAAGTGGCCTACAACGTGATGCATGACTGCTACGACATCGCGGCGATGCGCTGGAACGTCCTCGGCATGGTCTATCTCGACAACGGCACGCGCGAGGTGGACGTGCATCATAATCTCCTGTGGGCCGCGCCCGGCTCGCTCCAGAACGGCATCTGGTTCAATCCGCCGAACATCAACGTCAGCGATCACGACAACGTGTTTCTCGGCCTGTTCACGCGCACCAGCGCCGAACTGCAAGCCGAGGATTTCCCCAACGGCCGGCCGTTCCGTTTCGGCCACGATTTCGCCGAACCCCCGCCGCTGCCGACGTGGCCGCAAACGGTCGCGCGCGAGTTGCCTGTGACGACGCGCAGCCTCACCAACGGTGATGCGCTTGCTCTCGGCACGGTCAACTTCAACGACGGTTGGCAATCAGCCGTATTGCGGCTGGCCAGCGACGAGAAAGCCATGAACACAGACCGCTCCGGGCGCGCCGCCCCGCGGCATCAGAAAGCGACCGATCCGCTTGTGCTGGATGCGACCGCCGCGGACGGCAGCGACGGCGTGATGAAGAACTGGCTGGTGTTTCGCGCGGCCAATGGTGGCTGGGTCCGTTTCAATCAGGTGCCGCTGTCCGATGGCTACCGGCGGTTTCGCGCCGTGTATGGCACCACAAGCCGGTCCCCGCGCCAAATCGAAGTCCGGCTCGACAAACCCGATGGTCTCCTCGTCGGGCAGGCGGCGCTCCCGCCCACCGACCGGCCGAGGCAGAAATCCATCCAGATGTTCGAGGAGGCCGTAGGCGAACTTTCGCCCGCGGCGACCGGCACCCACGACGTCTATTTCGTCTTCCGCTCCGAGGATGGCCAGCCGGTAGCCGAATTTGAATACTTCCGCGTCGAGCGTGCCCGCTCTCCGGTCGCGCTGCCGAAGAACGACGTGCGGCTCGAACTTCGCGTTGGCAGCAAGGATGGTGAAAAGATCGGCGAATTCTTCCCGCGCTTCACGGGGGGCGCGGATGAGTTCTTGAATCTCGTGGCGCAGCTCGAGCCTGCGCAGGGCGTCCAACCCCTTTTCCTGGTGGTGCGCTCGGCGATTCCCGGCCCGATCGGAACCATCGGCCACCTCAGCCTCCAGAAAGCTAGAGGACCGCTTGACTGGTCGGTCATCGGCGTGCCGCAGCCGCCGCGCCGCGCGTGGTGCGGCTTGGGAAGCATGCTTCTGCCCGAGCCTGCGAACCGGCCGTGCGCGGCACCTTCGGATCACTACCGGCAGTCGGTTGACGCGCGCCCGATCTTCGGAGTCCGACGCATGGCGAGCTGCCCGGTTGTCGATGGCGAGCTGCAGGAGTGGACGGGCCGGGTGATTGAACTGAAGCAGACGCTGGAAGGCGCCGACGTCAGAGAGAGCCCGGTTTCAGCCTGGCTGGGGTGTGATGATCAGGCGCTTTATGTGGCGATGCGGAACCCGCTGCGGGAGGGGGTGTCGCTGTGCACGGCGGGGCATCTGTGGGGAGAGACGGACGGCGTCGAACTCGCCTTCCAGGTTGCGGAGGGTGACGTTCCTGGGACGACGTTCATCCTGCGCGGCTGGGCGGACGGGCAGGTCAGTGCGCCGGATCTGGCCGGTGTATCCGAAGCGGTTCGAAAACGTTTGGAGAAGTCCGTCACCTACCGGACGAACGTGGAGAAGGACGCATGGACCTGCGAGTGGCGCATTCCCTTTGCCGCCTTGGGCGGCATGCCTGCCCTGCTCAACGCCAATCTGACAGCGCGCAACGCCGGGCAGAACCTGTGGCGCACCTGGCGCATCGCGAGCGGCTCCACGTATGATCTCCACAACGGCGCGACGCTCGTTTTCGACGCGCGCGAGGCGATGCTCCCGGAGAGCTTGAAGAAGAGCCTGGAGGTCTGGCTGGACGCTGCGGACGCCTCCCTCGTCGAGAAGGATGCTGCGGGAGCCGTGGGCGTCTGGAAAGACAAGAGCGGCAAGGGCCGACACGCGGTGCAGCATACGGCCGGCTCCAAACCGCGTTATGCGGCGCAAGCGCTGAACGGAAAACCGGCGCTGCTGTTCGACGATGCGAGGCGGACGCGCATGGAACTTCCAGATCTCTCGGATCAGCCGATGACCGCGACCGTCTTTGCCGTGGTCAGCAATCCGGAGCGCGGGGCGCTCCAAAATCCGAACCAGCGGGTCTTTACGGCGAGCGACGGAAAAGGCTACGATTACTTGTGTGGGATCGACTGCACCATTCGCGGCGCAGAGACGGGCGGTCCGCGCGTGATTACCGCGAGCGCCAAAGACCGCTGGGTCAAGAGCGTGCGCGTCGGATGCTTCTCGCCCAACTACCAGACCTTCTTCAACGGTCAGATCGCAGAGATTCTGGTGTTCGGCAGAGCCTTGACGCGGGAGGAGCAGATCCGCGTCATGGCCTACCTCACCGGCAAATGGGAGCTGTAAATATCATGAAGTTGAATCTCATGCTCATCGCGCTGTCACTGGCTTCGCCGGTTTGGCTCTGCACTGCAACAGCGGCCTCGGGGCGCGAGGTGCTGGTGGAGGCGGAGAGCTTTGCTCAGCCAGGCGGTTGGGTTGTGGATCAACAGAGCATGGATCAGATGGGTTCTCCCTATCTCCTGGCGCACGGCCTCGGCGTGGCGGTCAAGGATGCGACCACGACGGTGGAGTTCCCGCAAACGGGCACGTACCGGCTTTGGGTGCGGACGCGGGATTGGGTGGCGCCGTGGAAGACGCCGGATACGCATCCTGACATGAAGGCGGAGGGCACGCCGGGGATTTTTCAAGTGCGTATAGATGGCAAGGCGGTGCCGGTGACCTTTGGGACGGAAGGTGCCGAGTGGCACTGGCAGGATGGGGGAGTGGTGGATATGGCGCAGAAGACCGTCACGCTCGCGTTGCATGACCTTACCGGCTTCGCGGGGCGTTGCGATGCGCTGCTGTTCACGGCCAGCGACGGCGCGGCTCCGCCCAACGATCTCGCCACGCTCGCGCCGCTGCGCCGCACGTTGCGCGGTCTTCCGGCAGTTCCGCCGGATGCGGGCGAGTATGACCTTGTGGTCGTCGGCGGCGGCGCGGCCGGCTGCTGTGCAGCTGTCAGCGCGGCGCGCCTGGGCTGCCGGGTGGCGCTCCTCCACGACCGTCCCGTGCTCGGCGGCAACAACAGCTCCGAAGTCCGCGTGGGTCTCTCCGGCCTGATTCATCAGCAGCCGTATCCGCGACTGGGCGATCTGGTGGACGAGTGGGGGCCGGTCGGCCACTGGAACCTTTACCAAGCCAACAAAACCCCCGAGTTGCCGCGCAGCAAGGAGGTCATTGAGATCATGGGGCAGCATCCCGAGAAGAAGATCCACAATGCCGGCCCGGAATCCAACTACGATGACGGGCATAAGCTGGCCGTTGTGCAGGCGGAGAAGAATCTCACGCTCTTTCTCAGCACCCGCGCCAACGGCGTGGAGATGGCGGGCAAGCGCATCGCGGCGGTGATAGCGGAGGACATCCGGACGGGCGTGAAACGGAAGTTCCGGGCTCGGCTCGTGGCCGATTGCACCGGCGACGGCGTCATCGGCGCGCTGGCCGGGGCGGACTTCGCATATGGACGCGAGTCCAAGGATGAGTTCGGTGAGGAGACCGCGCCGCAGCAGAAGGATGAACTGGTGATGGGCACCTCGGTGCAGTGGTATGCGGAGGTTGACGAGCAGCCGTCCGCCTTTCCGGAATGTCCGTGGGCGTTGCCACTCAACGAGAAGACCTGCGTGAAGACGACCCGTGGCGACTGGGACTGGGAGACGGGCGCCACGCGCAATCACGTCACCGAGATCGAGCAGATCCGTGACTACGGTCTGCGCGTCGTGTACGGCAACTGGGCGGTGCTGAAGAACCATCCCACGTTCAAGGCCGAGTTCGCGTGGCAGCGGCTGAAGTGGGTCGCTTACATCGGCGGCAAGCGCGAGTCCCGCCGGCTGTTGGGCGATGTCATCCTGCGCCAGCAGGACATTGTCGAGGCCCGGTCGTTCCCCGATGCCTCCGTTACCACCACGTGGACCATCGACCTCCACTACCCGAAAGAAACGATGTGCGCCTGCGAAGCCTTCCGGTCGGAGGCCCGGCACATCAAGATCAAGCCGTACCCGATTCCCTACCGCTGTCTGTACTCCCGCAACATCGAGAACTTGTTCATGGCAGGCCGGAACATCAGCGTGACGCACGTCGCCCTCGGCACCGTGCGGGTGATGCGTACGGGAGGCATGATGGGCGAAGTGGTCGGCATGGCCACGTCGCTTTGCACGAAACACGCCACCACCCCGCGCGGCGTCTATGAGCAGCATCTAGATGAACTCAAGGCCCTCATGCAGCGTGGCGTGGGCAATCCGGATTTACGATAAGGACTTCCCCATGAAACATTCCCTTGTTCTGATGCTACTGGCCAGTTTGCTAGTGCCACACGCATTGGCGCAGACCAATGCGGCGCCCCGGTGCGGCCCCGACTTCGCCGCCATGATCCAACCCGTTCCATTGACGGCGAAATTCAGAGATCCGGACTATTACATCTGGTGTGGCACCCTGGTGAAGGGCGACGATGCCAAGTATCACCTCTTCTACTCGCGCTGGCCGCGTAAGCTGGGCTTTCAGGCCTGGGTCACGCACTCGGAGATCGCCCACGCGGTGGGCGACACGCCGCTCGGACCTTTCAAACACCGGGATGTCGCGCTCCCGCCGCGCGGTAAGGAGTTCTGGGACGGCCTGTGCACGCACAATCCAACCGTCAACAAGTTCGGCGACAAGTACTGCCTCTATTACATGGGCAACACCGGCGACGGCGTGGCCATGAAAGAGTTGAACTGGACGCACCGCAACAATCAGCGCATTGGCGTTGCGATGGCGGATTCACCCAACGGACCGTGGACCCGGCTGGACCGGCCCGTCGTGGACGTGAGTCCGGACCCCGCTGCGCCCGATGCGCTGATGACCTCCAACCCGGCGTTCTGCGAGCGACCGGACGGCGGCTATTTGATTCTCTACAAAGCGGTGGGCAAGCAGGGCAAGGCGCCTTTCGGCGGCCCGGTGGTGCATCTCACCGCCACCGCGGACTCGCTCACCGGCCCCATTACCAAACAGATGCGCCCCACCTTCACCGCCCCGGGCGCGGCGTTCCCGGCCGAAGATCCATTCATCTGGTTCGACAAATCATCCCACCGGTACTATGTGATTGTGAAGGACCAGAATGGACACTTCACCCCTCAACGCGGCCGGTCGCTCATCCTGTGGGAATCCCGGGACGGCTTCGATTGGAAAC
>CAYSXF010000270.1:0-6214 GCA_964434815.1 uncultured Lentisphaeraceae bacterium | reverse complement strand
ATAAGACATCGGGCAAATGGCCCAAGAGCGCAGATGGAGACGGCGACTCTCTCAACCGCACCACGTTCGGCCTCTTGGCCGAGCGCGTGCCCTGGAAGGCCGCCATACCCACACCGGGCTACGGCAGCTACTGGGAGTGGTTCGGCCTGCGCGGCATCTCCTCGCTCGAGGGCGACGACGACGGTGACGGCGTGGCCAATCTGATCGAATATTACACGGGCGCTGACCCGCTGGATCCTGCCGATCGGGGGCTATCAGATATGCAGGGCATCGTCGCAGGCGTGGACGGACTTTGCATCTCGTACCGCCAAGCCCTCAACCGGCCCGACGTCTGGGCCGTGCTTGAAGTATCGGAAGACCTCCTCGAGTGGCGCGACATCGACCTTTCCTATCTCTCTGTGCAGAGCATGAGCAACGGTTACCTCTGGCAATTCCGCCAGTCGTCGGAAGACCTCGCGAAATATCCGCAACGGTACTTCCGCCTGCGCGTCTCCCCCGCTACGGCTTCGGCGAGCGGCGGCACCTTGCCGCCCGTTTTGCCCTAACTAGAAAAAGATGATGTTGAGAATGAGGCAGCCGACCAACAGGGCTAAGGCTTGGATGCCGGGCCTCATATACCAGGGCTCATGCGCCGACGTGATCTTCGGGGTCAGCGAATACACGAGGCCCGTTAGTTCTGCGTCGGTCTTATTTTGTTTTGTGGCAAGCGAGATGCCGGCCGTCAGGGCCAGGCAGGTGAGGAACGCGAACGCGGCCAGCCAGAAGTTCTGGGCCATCTCGCTGGGGAACGACTGAACCACGCCCACGTAGCCGCCTTTCACGCCGGGCGAATTCCCCGTCGCCAGGGTCAGCGCATGGAACGCCGCCGACGTCGCGGTGCCCAGGAGCAGGCCCAGAAAGGCGCCCGTCGCCGTGATGCGCTTCCAGAACATGCCCAGCATGAAGGTCGCAAACAGGGGCGCGTTGACAAAGCCGAACACGAGCTGGATCACGTCCATGGCGTTGTTGTACATCGCCGCGAAGTAGGCGCAGGCGATGCTGATCAGAATGCCGGCCACGGTGGCCGCCCGCCCCATCCACATGTAGTGGGCGTCGCTCCTGTCGCGGGCCATGTAGGCTTGATACAGGTCGTAAGTCCAGATGGTGTTGAACGCGGTGACGTTGCCGGCCATGCCCGACATGAACGACGCCAGCAGCGCCGTCAGCGCCAGCCCGAGCAATCCGGTCGGACAGTATCTCTTGATCAGCGACAAGATCACGCCGTCGTAATCGTTTTCCGCCACGGCGTTCTGAACGCGGCCCTTGATTTCAGCGTCGCTCAGCGCGGGAGCCGCCTTGACGATCTCGTCCACCTTATCCGTCCTCATCTTCAGGCCGGCGGCCTTGGCGATCTCCCGCGCGGCGGCCTCGCCGGCCAACCCGCTTGCGGCGGCGTGCTTGACGGCCGGGATGACTTTCTCGTAGGCGGATTCGGCGATGACCATCGGGGGCAGGCGGTAGCCGTCCTTGCCCGTAAAGGCCAGTCCCGCAGCGATCATGCCGGGCAGGATCACCAGCGCGGGCATCAGCATTTTCGGAATAGCGCCGATCAGGGGAGTGCGCCGGGCGGCGCTCATGTCCTTGGCCGCCATGGCCCGCTGAACCACGAGGAAGTTGGTGCACCAGTACCCAAAGGCCAGCACGAAGCCGAGGCCGAACATCATAGCGAAGAAATCCACGCCCATCGGGTTGGCGGCTGCGCCCTTGAGCATCGGGCTCCACGCGCCCGTCCAGGCGTCGGACTGGAAGGCCCGGTCGCCGACACCGATGGAGGCGGGATTCAGTGCGACGCCCGCGAGCTTGGCCTTCAGCACGCCCCAGCCTCCGACATCCTTAAGTCCCAGCCAGGCCACCGGTGCGAAGCCCAGCACGATCATAAAGAACTGCAGCACCTCGGTGTAGATGGCCGAGGTCAGGCCGCCCTTGAGCACGTACAGCAGCACGACGCCTGAGCAAACCCAAAGGCTCAGATGATAGTTCCATCCGAGGAGCGAATGCAGCAGCTTGGCCAGCGCGTTCATCGAGATGCCCGAAGCGAAGACGGTCATCACGGCGAACGTGATGGAGTTCAGGCAGCGGACTCGCCCGTCGAAACGCATGTTCAGGTATTCGGGAACGGAGCGCGCCTTGGACCCGTAATAGAACGGCATCATGAAGACCGCGAGGAAACACATGGCGAGCACGGCGCCAAGCCAGTAGAAGTGGCAGGTCATCATGCCATACTTGGCACCGCTGGCCGCCATGCCGACCAGTTCCAAGGCGCCGAGGTTCGCCGAAATAAAGGCCAGCCCGGTGACCCATGCGGGGATGGACCTGCCCGACAGAAAGAAGTCGCTGCTCGACTTCACCTGTTTGCGCAGGGCTTGGCCGACACCGAGAACAGCCCCTACGTAAATCAGCATGATGCTGTAATCCATCCATCCCAGCGTCACATTCGGCATACTCGCCCCCGTCTTTCCGTTCAAAACGATTTGTCAGCTTGTCGCGTTTCCAAGACGACCTTCCCCGCCACCGCATCTCCGGGGCGCAAAGGCCTGAATGGTACCACATACTCGTTCATGCAGCACCCCCGACCGGCGTTGGCGTAGTCTGCCACAAGCAACCGAGCGCGGTCGCCGTCGATCCAGCAGCGGGCGTGCTGCACGCCTCCGCCCAGTACCCGCAGCCCATTTCCGTCGGGCGCGCACAGCAAGGCTTCGATGACATTGCGCTTCATCGAGCAGAAATCGTTTGAGCCCATTTCGGTCTCATCGAGGCTCCAGCTCCAGTCCGGCTGGGCATGCGGTCCGCAGATGTCGACCCTCGTCTTTCCAGTGAAGGCCTTTGCCGTACCTTCCGCGCGGCCGATATGATCGTCCGGATAATAACTCCACTGCGCCTTGCGTTTCCACGAAAGGGTGTCGCACTGCCGCGGCAGATCCAACACAACGCCGAGTTGCCATGAATCGAGCGGCGCTTTCAGCTTGAAATCATAAGCCACCGCCAATCGCCCGTCGCCGGAGAACGTGAGCAGAAATCGGCCCCGTGCCTCCGCATAGTCGCCGGCGGCTTCGATTTCTACGCTGTCAGCAGTCTCGCGGGCTTCCACCTTCGAGGCTTGCCAACCGCTGCACAGCGTCTTGACGGGCACATACTCCTTTTTCTGCAACTGCGTGCAGCCGTTGGAATCGTCACCGAGCGGCAGCAGCATGAGGGTTGGCCCGCCAACGATGACCGGCTTGCCGCCGGCAACCGCCTGCTGAATCAGGCCGGTCTTCGCGTCCAACACCCATCTCGCGTCACCGCAGCGCACGACAAGGGTCTCGGCGCTTTTTGTCAGTGTGACCGTGCTGGCCTTGGACGCTGTTGCAATAGCCGACTTCGCGGTTCCGACGGTGAAGCGCCACGCGTCAACCAAACCGCCCTGCGGGCTGAGGGCTTTCAGCTCCAGCGCCTTTCCTTCCGGATTATTGCTGGCTATCGGAACGCGTAACTCGCCCTTGGCTCCCGGTGCCAACGCGACGTTCGCCACCGTTCCGGTCTGCCCGTCGAACGTCCACACGAAACGGAGCTCGCCGAGATTGCTGAAGAAGTGCCGGTTTTCCACCGGGATGCTGACGGGGCTTCCGGCGGCTGGAACCGGCAGTACGCTCACCGCGATCCGCACGGGCGAGTAGATTTTCTTCAAATGCCAATACTCAGGCTTGGCGCGGCGCCAGCCGTCCAGTGGACCCCAGTTGCCGTAGCCGACGGTATCGCCGGATGGAAGAAAGAAGAAATCGTCAATCGCGGCCCAGACATTTCCGCCCAGGCAGGATTGGGTGGCAAGCACGTGCTCCCACATTTCGGCGATCCCCTCGCCCCAGAAATCGCGCAAACCCGGATCGGTCATGAACTGTCGGCGGTTGTAGCAGTTGAGGTGAGCGTATTCTCCGAGCAGCGTGGGACGCGGATTACCGTCGAACCTTTTTCCAAATCCCGCCAGTCCGGGGTAATGCGGCGCATCGATATCCACCTGCGGCTGGGGATGGTTTCCTTTTTCGTACAAGCCCGGCCCGCCGCTGTCGAACAAGCACGGCCGGCTGCAGTCCAACGTGCGCGCCAGCGCCATGCTCGCCTCGAAATTCCGCCCCCATTGGGACTCGTTGCCGAGCGACCACATGATGACGCTGGGGGCGCTGCGGTCGCGGAGGACGGTTTCCGCCTCCGTCTGCAGGATGAACGGAAGGTTCAAGGCGTCCAGCGCGTGGGCATCGTTGACCCAAACAAAAGGCGCTTCCAGCTCCACGAACATTCCGAGTTCGTCGCACGCCTCGACGAATTCCTCTTGCGGCGGATAGTGTGAGGTGCGGATGTGGTTCACGTTCATCGCGCGGAAGAGCTCCACGTCTTTGCGGCACAGCTCAGGCGTTGTGGCCCGCCCCAGCAGCGGGTGCGTTTCATGCCGGCACACGCCGCGCAGCTTTACCGGAACATTGTTAACGAAAAGTTGGTTCCCTCGCACGTCGACCTGCCGGAAGCCGATCCGCTTGTTCACAGTTTCCGCAACCGCGCCCTGGGCGTCCTTCAGCGATGCGGTGACCATGTATAGGTTCGGGTGCTCCGAGTCCCACTTCAGCGGAGACGCAACCGGCATCCGAAGTTCCGTCTCAAAACACTGCCCAGCCTTGATCGCGGGCACGGCCACGGCCAGCGGCTTGGCGGCTTCGCCCGCACCAGTCAGAAGCACTTCAAGCGATCCGGCCGCAGAGTCGCGCGAGGAATCATTCGCAACCTGCACGCGGGCAATCAGGGTCGCGTTGGCGAAGTCCCGGTCGAACTCCGTCCGGACGTAGAGATCGGCGATGTTCACCTCCGGCACGGCGAACAGATAGATTTTGCGAGGAATGCCGCCGAGCGGATGCGCCGCGTACTGGCTGCCACAGGAAAGCGAGTCTGCCAGCGACTCATTTTTCACTGACAGCGTCACTGTGTTTTTCGCACCGGCTTTGAGGAACCGGGTCACGTCCAGCTCGAACGGAGTGAATCCGCCCAGATGCGAACCGGCTTCCTGGCCGTTGACCCAGACTTTGGCGTCGCTGTAAACCGCGTCACAACGCAGCTTCGCCCGCCGGCCTTTCCAATCCTGCGGCACGGAGAATTCGCGGCTGTAGCCTGCGGCGACCTTGGGTTCGACCTTGAACCCCTGCATCGCCCATTCGCCTGGCACGCGGATGTCCTTCCAGTCGCGATAGGTATCTGCCGCCGCAGTCCCGAACTCTGCAGGCGGAGCGGGGTTGAATTTCCAGGTGCCATTGAGGTCGAGCGTCGCCGTCTTCACACCGGCCACTTTCTCCGGTCTCGTGGTGAGGCGGACAACCGGCATCCAGTCAGCCGGCAAGGACGCTGCAGCCGGGGCTGCCAGCGCCCTCGCTTGGGCGTTGTCCGCAAACACGGCAATTTCGGAAAGCACCGCATTAGCGCCTGACACCTTGGCAACGGTGATCTCAATCCGGCCGTCTTTGACAGACTCCGGTGGGATGCGGAAATATTGATGCAAGATCCGTGCTTTCGGCAATGCGAGCTTGTCCTTGAGCACGAGGCCGCCGGCGGAAATCCGCACCGAGGTGCATCGCCTGATCGACGTCGTCGGCCAGCCACTGGACGGCCTCGCCCGGGGCGTCTTTTTCATAATACATTTTCATCTCTGACATTTCATGCTCCTGTCTCTGGTTTTATAGGAAGGCGGGCATGCTACTGGAAGGGTCGGCAGGTGTCAAAATGCCCGGCAGGCCAATGTCTGGCAGGCCTCACGGCTGATCGAGTCGCCACTTGGTGGCCGGGTACTTCGCGAGATTGGCGAGACTGAAGGTGGTGCTGGCGGCCGCGCCGATTCCGGCATCGCCATCCTCGCCGGGCAGGCTCTTGGTCTGGAGTGAATCGGCGTGTCCGTCGAAAAAGAGGATGTTGGTGATGCTGTACTTCTTGTGCCGGGCATTGAGACGGTTGGCGTTGACGCTCTGCACGTTAACTGTGGCAATGCCATCAAATGCGCAGACCATTCGCGACGAATCCTTGATCTGGGTGATCTTGGTGAGCGGGGTCACCGGGTTTGTGTCACTGTCGCCGTCGGCCGGGTAGCGGCGCATTGGGACACCGAGGTCTTTGCCGCTGGTACCGTTGATTCCATACCACGCAAAGACGAACAGGCCGGGCT
>CAYSXF010000269.1:0-6219 GCA_964434815.1 uncultured Lentisphaeraceae bacterium | reverse complement strand
CCCTGAATGAGACGGGCGTCTGGCGACTTTCGATCGGGGACGAGGGCGTCCCCGCTCCCAGGCGATCAACCGCTATACATTCGCAATCGATGTACATGGAGACCACTAGATCGCAGATGCGCCCGCAAGGAGCGACACAAATGACCGTCGATCGCGTTCCGGCCGGTTCCGTGATCGTCCGTTACTCGATTAAAATGCGGCGGTCAGTCACTACCTCACATCGGGTTATGTTGGCGTTCATGATGTCGTAGAATACGGGCTCAGGCCTTCTGCCTTCTTCCCAATGCGCGATGAGTTTCCCTTCGCGAAGCAGGTTTATGGGCGATGTCACGTCAACGTTCACATCGCCGAACGTGAACTGGATGTCAAATTGCCCGACTCGCACCTGAGTGGTGAACTCACCAATCTCGGGCTACGTGTCTGGCTCTTTGAGGATTCTGTATATTTTTTTGCCCAACGTTTCGACGCACCAACGGCGCGGTCAGCGCCGTTCGGTGTCGTCGCTGGTTGTGCCTGATTTTTGATCTTCCATAACGGCATCCAAAAGAATGTCGATAATCAGTTCGCCGCCAAGGATGACACGGCTGTGTACTCCGTCGACCTTAACTCCTCTAGAGAGTTCTCCCCAGTCGATTTGAACCGCACAACCTGCAGGACTGTCCAATTCGAGTTTTGCGCCTTCGTGAACAACTGGGTTTCTTAGATACTTATAGAGAATGTACTCAAAAGTCAGAAGTTCGTTTCGGGGTGGAACAAAGATGTTGTGAATCTGAGGACGTTCAGGCCTCCTCATTTGCGTTTTCAGGTAATCTTCAAAACGTTCTCTGACGCCCATTCCCGGAAACCTCCGAGCAGCAATTGCATCAACCGCGCAAAGCAGAAGCAGAATTGCACCATAGGGACGCTTGCTTTGAAGCAAATGGATTGCATCGCTCAACATCCAAGACACGTCATCTGTTTTGTTTTCTTTCATTATTCCAATGGGCACAACGTGATATGGGCGTCCAATCGCAAAACTCGGATAAATAGCATCTTTTATGATCCTTCCCACGATTGAATTAAACTTTGACACTTCCCTCATGATTCGTCAATAACGTATGTATGTTTTTCAATGTAATTGGTTGGTGACAGGGGTGCGAGGTTCGTGCATGTCGTGTGCGTAGCGACCGGGAGGGCGGGCGTCCTCGCCCGCAGTGCGAAAGTCAGTGCAAGGCAGACGCGCAGCCAAACGTGAAACAAACGCTTGCGGACTTTCTTGTAAACGTCGCTTCGGCGGGCGGGGGTGCCCGTACTCCCAGCCTTGCGCCATGCTTTCATCTGAAACGCGCCCTTTTCGCATACCCCCCGTCATCAACCTATTACGTTTTCAATCGGACTTTTTGTGACAACTGGCCAATAATACCACTGGCGGAAATCATTTGGACTGAAGACGCCGAATAAAGTCAAAATACTGCCCGCCGTTGGTGTGAGACGGCCTTCAGCGTCCGCGGTAGATGACGGTGGTGAGGATTTCGCGGATGGCTTCTGCGTCGTCGGGCGTCAGGGCGCAGGGATAGGAGACGATGAGGTAGGGCACGGGCTGGAGATCGGGCCGCAAGGGCGGTTGCACGAAGCCGATGTCGGCGACCTGGTAGCCGAGCGATTGGTAGAAGGCGAGGCGCTGTTTCGCTCGGGGCGTCACCGGGTGCTCGATTTCTCCGAAGATCATGCGGTCGAGGTGCCGCGCGTGGAAGCCGGTCAGGGCGAGATGCCCATATCCTGCATCGCGGTGCGCCTGATCGAAAGCCAGATAGATGCCGTAAAGATAATGCCCGAACACGGAATAGGCGTTGAAGCCGATCGGCGTGCCGTCATCCAGATAAAGGCCCTCAAGCCGGAAGTGGTGGTCGGGCAGGCGCAGGAACCCGGCCATCCGTTCCCACGGGCAGCGCTCATCCTCGGGAAAGGCATCCTCGTACACCGTCTTGAAAAAGGGCATATCCCGGTGGCCCGGGTCGGTGATCGCAACGGCCCTCATTTCCCGTAGCGCGCCTTGGAGCCGAGCGCCTCTTCGATCCGCAGCAGGCGGTTGTATTTCGCCACGCGGTCAGAGCGGGAGAGCGAGCCGGTCTTGATTTGGCCGCAGTCGGTGGCGACCGCGAGGTCGGCGATGAAGGTGTCCTCGGTCTCACCGGAGCGGTGGGAGACGATGGAGGCATAGCCGGCCTGGCCTGCGAGGCACATGGCGTCGAGGGTCTCCGTGAGCGTGCCGATCTGGTTGAGTTTGATGAGCACCGCGTTGGTGGTGTTCTCATCGATGCCGCGCTGGATGAACGTGACGTTGGTGACGAACAGGTCATCGCCCACCAGTTGGCAATCCGTGCCGAGCCGCCGCGTGAGCGCGGCCCAGCCGGGCCAGTCGCGCTCGGACATGCCGTCCTCGATCGAGTCGATCGGGTAGCGAGCCACGAGTTCGGCGAGATAGTCGACCTGCGCTAAGCTGTCGCGCTTGGCAGGCGCGTGGACGGCGCCGCGCGCGGCCGTCTCGAATTTGCCGTAATTGTAAACGCCGTCAGCGAAGAACTCCGAGGCCGCGCAGTCGAGAGCGAGCGAGACTTGGCCGTCCTGGCCGGCGCGGCCCGGCATGTAGCCGGCCGTCACAATGGCGTGGATGATGGTCTCGATCGCGTCCTCCGCGCTCGCGAAAGCCGGGGCGAAGCCGCCTTCGTCGCCGACTGCGGTCGAGAGGTTCCGCTTCTTGAGAAGGCCGCGCAGAGCGTGGAAGATCTCGGCGCCCGCCCGCAGCGCCTCACGGAAGCTGGGCAACCCGTAAGGACGGATCATGAATTCCTGGAACGCGACGGGCGCGTCGGAGTGAGCGCCGCCGTTGACGATGTTCATCATGGGAACGGGCAGCACGCAAGCGCCCTCGCCGCCGAGATAACGGTAGAGCGGCTGACCCGAGGCGCGGGCCATGGCGCGCGCGCTGGCCAGCGAGACGGCCAAGATAGCGTTGGCTCCGAGACGGGACTTGGTCGGCGTGCCGTCGAGTTCGATCATGCGGTTATCGAGCGCCGCTTGGTCTGCGGCGTCTGTGCCGATCAGCGCTTGGCTCAGAACGGTGGTGACGTTGGCAACGGCTTTCAGCACACCTTTTCCGCCGTAGCGCGCGGGATCGCCGTCGCGCAGTTCGAGGGCCTCGTTCTCGCCGGTCGAGGCACCGGAGGGGACTGAGGCTCGCGCCGAAGCGCCGCAGGCGAGCCGGACTTCGGCCTCCACGGTCGGGTTGCCGCGCGAGTCGAGAATTTCACGAGCGAAGAGAGCGTCGATGCGTGTGTTCATGAGAGCCTCCACTGGCCAATGCGTGCATACTGATAAAATCGATTATCCAACAACGATCCTATTGAAGCACAAACGAACGGGGACTCGAAGGAAAAACGGATGGGGATAACTACGCATGGCGCGGTTTGCCGTTCTCTGTTAAGCGAGTCCGCGCTTGTCGAGTTCATCCTCGTCGAGGCCGAGGTAATGGCCGAGCTCGTGCAAAAGGGTGGTGCGCACCTCTTGGCGGAAGCGGGCAGGATCGTCCTCGGCTTCGTCGCGCAGATTCTCGACGAAGAGGCGGATGGCGCTCGGCATCGGATCTGCGTCGCCGGTGGACTCGCCGTAACTGGAACCGACAAAGAGCCCGAGCAGCGCTTCGTCGTCGCCCTCCTCCATCTCCTCGTCCGGGGTCGGATAGGGGTCGAGCGTGATCGCCAGATCGGCGATGCAGGCTCGGAGGTCTGGCGGCAGGGCCGCGCAGACGGCGCGCGCCTCTTTATCCGCAAGGGCATACCAGTCGGTGCTCATGGCGGGAGTTTAGCAGAAGTGACGCAGCCGGGGCAACCGGCGCAGATGGCCGGGCAGCAATCGGTTGGTGACGGGGGTATGCGAGAAGGGCGTGTTTCAGGTGAAAGAAGATGACGCAAGGCTGGGAGCGCGGGCGCCCTCGCCCGCGAAAACGGCGGTTACAGGCAAACCCGCAGCCTGGCGTTCCACGCTTGAATGTGTGTCCGCCTTGCGCAGACTTTCGTGCCGCGGGCGGGGGCGCCCGCGCTCCCAGGCGCTCCGCGCGCGCTACGCACGAAACCCGTACGAGGTTCATTGCACAGCCTCCACGAGGACGCGGGCGCTCCGCACACGATATGCAAGAACCTCGCACCCCCGTCACTAACCGACGACCGGGCCGTAAAGGTGGCGCCGATGATGATTTTGTTCACTGAATAGCTTTCGCATTTCGGAGCGACGGGTTTCTGTTAAAGTGATTGCTATCCAATAAGGGAGGTCGCATGAAAATCGGATGTTTTGCTTGCGTGGAACCGTTCGCGCCCATGGCTCGGCAGTTTACGGCTATCAAGGAAATGGGTTTCGAGTATGCCGACGTCACGGACAACCATGACGGTGCGGCGCTGGGCGAAGAGTTCGGATTCGCTCCGACGATGAGTTTGGATGCCCATCCGGAAAAGATCCGCGCCTTGGCGAAGGGGGCGGGCATCCGCCTGAGCGCGTTCTGCTGCCACGCGAATCTGCTGGATCCCACCTCGCCTGACACCTACGGCACGGCGCAGATCATCAAGGCCCTCCGGCTGGCGAAGCTGCTCGGCATCAAAGAGGTCATCACCTGCGACGGCGAGCCGCATACCGACTTCGGCAAAGAATTGAAGCCTGCCGAACGGCTGTTGCTTGTGCGCGAGAAGCTACAGGCGCCCATCGCGTGGGCCGAGGAACTCGGCGTGAAACTGTTGCTGGAGACGCACGGCCCGGTCACGGACAATCTGGGGCTCTTGGGCGACCTGTTGGAGAAACTCGGGCACGAGGACACAGTCGGCGTCTGCCTCGATACCGGCAACTGCTGGCTGGGCGGCGGCGAGCCGCTGGACTATGTCAAGGCGTTCGGCACGCGCATCGGCCATGTGCACTGGAAAGACATGCCTGAATCCATGGAGAAACAGCGGGGCATGATCTTTGGGTGCGGCATGGCTCTGATCGCGCTGGGCGACGGGGTCATTGGAATCGAAGGCATCGTGAAGGCGCTCAAGAAAGCGAAGATCAATGTGGCGACGACCTTGGAAATTGCTGGGCCTGATGCAGTGATCGCATCCGCCAAGCGGTTGAGGGCGTGGGCCAAGTAGGGCGAGCGCCCCTGCGAGCCGCAGGTAGGGACGGTTCCCCGAACCGTCCGCCGGATCTTTTCGCTTGCCCTGCGGACGCCTCGGGGAGGCGTCCCTACCACAAACCACCGAGAGTGAGGGAAGAGGAAACACAACGATGAAAGTAATCGACACGTCACGCAGGGGATTTTTGAAAGGCGTGCTGGCCGCAGGTGCCGCGCCGCTGGTGATACCTTCCGGCGTGTTGTACGGCGAGGCCGCGCCGTCGAACCGCGTCAACCTCGCCAGCATCGGCGTAGGCACTCAAGGCGGAGGCCTTTTCGGCACGCTGCTTCAGCCCGACTGGATACGCGTCGTCGCCGTGGCCGACTGCTTCAAAGAGCGCCGAGAAACCCGCGCCAAGCAGGCTAACGAAAAATATGGCGGAGACGTCTGCACGCCGTACAGGGATTTCCGCGAGATTCTGGCGCGTCCGGATGTGGACGGCGTGGTCGTCGCCACGCCGGACCACTGGCATCACCATGCGACTGCAATGGCCATGCAGGCTGGCAAGGACGTGTACTGCGAGAAGCCGCTCACGCTCAGCATCAACGACAACAAGGATTTGCTTGAAACCGCCCGGCGTTACGGCCGCGTGTTCCAATACGGCACGCAGCAGCGTTCCTCGTCGCACATCCGCATCGGGTGCGAACTGGTGCGCGCGGGCGTGCTCGGCAAGATCAGCCGCATTGAGGTGGATGCGCCCGCAGGACACAAAGGGGGCGGCAGCCTGGAGCCAGCTCCCATTCCCGATGGACTCGACTACGACAGGTGGCTGGGGCCGTCGCGCGACAGGCCCTATACTGCGGATCGTTGCGGCAGCCTCGGCTCCTACCACAGTACGGACTGTTCCATCGGTTTTATCGCGGGCTGGGGCGCGCACCCGCTGGATGTCATGACGTGGGCGCTCGGCGACGGGCCCGACTCTGTGCCGGTCTCTTATGAAGGCACGGGCGTTTTCGGCACCGGCCTGTACGACGCGTGCGCCACCTGGGATGTGAAGCTGTCTCTTATACACATCTGACGCTGCCGACGAATAGAGAGGTGT
>CAYSXF010000268.1:707-6245 GCA_964434815.1 uncultured Lentisphaeraceae bacterium | reverse complement strand
CGTCCACCCCGCTCATGCCCGTGGCAGGCATGTGCGGCATGGCGAGAGTCGCACTCCGCACAACCCAGCGCACCTTGAACGAACCCGCGTCCGAAACGAACCGTAGCGCAAGTCCCGCCGAGTTGTGGCTCAGGCTCCACACGGGCGCAGGCACGGTCGCCTTGGCCCGCGCAGGCAAGCGGTCATAGTACGACTCGGTATCGCTGAACGCTTTGCCTTCGATCGGCAAAACCTGCCCGTCGTACCAAACCGTTTTTCCGTCTGCGTCCGGACGCCCCTTTTGGGGGTCAATCACGCCACACCACCCCGTCCCCGCCAACCCGACAGCAAAAAGCGCCACTCGCATCATTTTCATAAGTCCGGTCTCCAGCGTTTTATTTTCACAGTCTACTACGGCAACAAGACCTTCACACGGAAAAAGTGCGTTGCCGAATTGGTGGGCGACGCCCACGCGGCGTTGGTTAATACCGACTTGCCTTCAACCGTGTAGACACGCGCCGTCCCCAAGTCCGGCGTCCACGTCACGAGTGGCAGACCGTTCGACATCGCGATGGTAGCCATAAACACCGAGTCCGCGTTGGTCGGCGACGTGCCCGCCACATACTCCTGCCACGCCGTCAAACCGTCACCGTCGACATCGGCCTTTGCAGCCGCCTCGTAGTCGCCGCCCGTCGCCAATCCATAGGCGTTCAGCCACGCGTAGGGCACTGAGACTTCGGTCGTCGTCGTGCCCGTGGCCGTCCAAACCACCCGATCCACCCAGCCGCAGTCCAAGCCAGACGAGGCGCTTCCGTTCTTCGAATAGGTCCACGTCAGTGTGTGTGAGCCCACGCCCAAAGCGATCGTCTGCTGGCTCCAGTTGGTCAAGCCGGAAATCGTCCACCGGTTCGTACCGTCAGCGCCAAAGGCGAGTCCGTCCGCGCCCGCCTCCGACGACACGTTCCACCAGAAACTGAGCACGCCGGGGCCAATAATCGTCGTCCGCAGCCAGTTAGTCTGACCATCGGACAGCGCTCCGCTGCGGGCCGCGTCCACGCCGTCGTATGCGACGTTCGTCTGGCCAAACCATCCGGCGCTGCCGCCCGTCGACCAGACGAGGTTCGTGGTGTCGAGCGCGACATCAAGCGAGACAGACGCGAACCGAAGGCCCATGTCGTAATCGCTGTATGCGCTCGCCCGCGTGCCCGAGCCGTCCACGGCTGCCGCCACCCAATAGTAGTAGGTGATGCCGGCTACGGCCGAGGTGTCAGCGTAAGTCAGCCCCGCCTGCCAAGTGCCGAGCGCGGTCTTCGTTCCCGCCGACGTGGTCGCCCGGTACACGCGGTAGTACGATGCTCCCGTCACCGCGCCCCACGCCACCGTGACCGCGCCGGTCGATGACTCCGTCGCGCTCACGCCGGCAGGGGCCGCCAGCGCGCGGTAGCCGCTGTCCGATGCGCTGAACGCGCTGGAGCCCGTGCTGTTGGTCGCCTTCACCCAGTAGTAGTAAAGCGTGCCGGGCGTCGCCATCGCGTCTGTATAGTTCGTTCCCGACACGCTGCCCAGCAGGCTGGCCGACGCCGACGTGTCAGCCGTGTACCGGTACACGCCGTATCCCGTGGCGTACACCATGGCACTCCACGAGACCGTCACACTGGCGGTCGACGCGCCATCGCTTGCGGTCACACCGGCAGGCGCGCTGGGCACGGGATCCGACAGCGTCAGGTTGTTGCCCCAACTGTTGCCGACCGCGCCGGTCCCGGGGCTATAACTCGAGCCCCCGGTTGATGGAGTATAGGAATAGGTCGTCGACTTGCTCGCCTTCACCGTCGTGGATGCCGTTGCCCTGCGATTCCCCAGACTCGCTGTGATCTGATAGGTCGGGGTCCTTTGTGGACCACTAGAGGGCGGCTCGGGCACCAGAAGCGCGTAGATGCCGTTGGCGTCCGACGTGACGGCAGAGATGCCCGCGCTTGACGACTGGTTCGTTGCGACCACGGTCGCGCCGCTCACAGGGCTTCCCGAACTGTCCAACACGCGTCCGCTGACCACCTCGACTGTAGAGGTCGGAAACACGTTGAACACAATGCTGCCCAACAAGGTGAACGTGTAGTAGGCGGTGTCGATCGTCGGCAGGTTGTACCAAGCGTTCTGATCTCCCCCCCAGCCAAGATTCAAATGGACATACAGCGTGCCGCTCGAATAACCGTATCCGTCGCCAACGATTTCGTGTCCTTCGCCCGAACCGGAAATTCCGAAGATCACCGGATACTTCGCATCCAAATTCGAGAGTGCCGCATTCGCAAGATAACTGCTGACTCCAGAGCTCTGGTTCATCATGATGATGGAGCTGGCATAGCCGAAACGAGTTTTGAGCGCGTCGACCAGATTGCAATCGTACGCGCCCGACCCGCCGGATGCATAGCTCATGTAGCAGGCGACGCCCACGTCGTATGTGAGTTTGCCGATGGCCTGCCGCTGAGCCAGCGTGGTGGACGAAGCCGCAGGATTGACCACCATATCAGACCACGCATAAGTGCCGCCCATCATCGCCGCATTGCTAGATACGCTATCGACCCAAATCGTATACGTTCCGGGCGTCACGCTCGTCGCCGGATACTGATGGTAACGCATGAGTTGGGAACCCGCAGTCGCCACGCAACCGCACGGATAGTTGGCCGAGGTTCCCGCACTGTAGGGCGGCGTGTAGTAGTTGTAGCAGGCGCCGCCATACGCCGTCTGCTGGCTCCACGTCGTGGTCAGAAACGGGCTGACGCGAACATCGCTGACGCTGGACACCCCCAACGTTGTGTTACCGCCGCCGGATGAAAACAGGCTTTGCCACTGCGCGCCGTGCGCGTCGGCGTCGGGCAGCATCTGCAGATGCCGCAGTGCCGCCTGTTGCTTGGCGATCGTCCGGCGTTGCGGCAAATCGCGGTTCAGCATCACCCAGAGGGGGTTGCGCGCATCGGCCACCAGATCGTCTTCGTCAGAAAAGGCGATGACCGGCTCGACACCGTCATCGGCGGAGGCCACGGCGAAACCGCCTTCCTTGAAGCGCACAACATGGAAAAGGGCGTTGCCCGAGTCGTCAGAAAATGTTTTGGCTGAAAGAACCGTCTGCCCGATCCGGGCACCCAGCGGTCGGGACACGCGTTTGACCCAATGCTCCACCGCCGTCTTAGCCTGTTCGGCCGACATATCCGCAGCCAACAATGGGAGCGTTGCGGCGATGAAAGCAAAAAATCCAATTAAGCCGATTAGATAAATATTGCGGGTCATGCGACCACTCCTAAAACATCGTAGATAGGAATTATCCCTATTCCTCGGCCGGAGTCAAGCCTGACAATGCAGGAAGTATCCAAGCGGCCACCGCAGCGCACTCCAGCCCGAACGGCAGGTAGCCCGAATAACCGACCGCCGGCATCTCGAAAATCTGAAATGCGTGCACGTACGGCACCGCGTAGACCCACTTGGCCAAGCTGTGGAAATTCCACATCTCCCAGAACCCGCCGCAGATCAGCGCCGCCAAGGCAAACCTTACAGGCAGCCGCCAGTCGCCTTCCCTCACGCTGTCGAGCACCGTTCGTTCGCCTGCCAGCACCTGCACGGCGAGGAACACCGCCAGCGGCGAAATCCAGAGCAGCGGGAAGGTGATGTGCGGACAGAACACGATGCCTGTAAGCCCTGCTGCCGCCGTGAGCGCCAGCCCGGCCACGCTTGCCGGGCGACGCACGTCCAAGCGGACAAACCCGCACAGCCGCCCATCTGCGAAAGGCCTGAACGTCCCAAGCCACTCCGCCGTCGCGGTGACCGCCGGTAGCACGGTCGTGAAGCTACACGTCGCGAAGAACGCATACTCCGCAGCGCTCATCCCTTCGACGCCCTGATAGTACCAGTTCCACACGTAGCGGTTGAGGTACTCGAAAAACCACCAGAAAGCAGCGCTCACCGGGAAAAGCAGAGCGTACGGCCCGGGATGCGAAGTCATCAGGCAGCGCCCAGAACGCCTGACGCACAACGCATTCACCACCAGAATGTAGGCCAGCCACAGCGGCAGAAAGGTGTGCGCCTGCAAGGGCGCGAACCATGTGAAGCGGTTCCACGCCAGCACCCACATGATAGCGCCCAGCGCCAGTCCGCACCAGCCGAACCACGGGAAAACATGGCGAGCAATGGAGGGCGAGCGTCCCCGCGAGCCATCGCCCCTCAACACCCGCCACGCGAACGGCGCGACCTCCGCGATCACGAACGCAACCACAGCTAGAAATACAGGCCAAGAGAAAGGCCGACGCATGTTCCAAAGCTTCGACGGATCGAGCCCCCAGTCCTCGGTGCGCGGCGGAAAAGCGCATAACCCTTCCATTAGGTCGCGACGGTCGCCAAGCCACGCGCAAGCGAACGGCACGCCCACCAGCACGGCCGCGAGCACGAGGTAATGGAAGAGGCGCCTCTTCATGCAGCAACGCTATTTCTTCGCGGCCCAGAGCACCGCGTTCGCCATGATCTTGCGGATCTCGGGCTGGAAGAAGATCGGGTTGGTCTCATGCCCCAACTGGAAATAGAAGTACCGGGCCTTGCCGACTTCCCAGCAGTAGCCCAGCTTCCCGTCATCCGTGGTGCCGTCTTTGCGGACGTTCGTGCCGACGAACGGCACCACATCCGTTGCGGGACATGCATACGGATCGCCGTATCGTTCGGCGTTCGAAACGGTGAACTCTTTGGCAATGCCTTTGGTGATGGGGTGGTCAGTCAAAGCGACTTTGACGACCGTCTCTTTCGTGTCAGAAACATACGCCTTGAACGAGCAGGGCGTGCCCATCAGCTTCTTGTTGGGCTTAGAGAAATGCGCGGAGTGCAGCGCGATAAAGCCCATACCGTCCTCCTTGACACGCTTCTCGATCTTGCTCACCAACTCGTCCTTCACGTCGCCGTGCTTCTTGTGGCCCCACCAGATCAGCACGTCCGTCTTGGCGAGCAGCGCATCAGGCAGCCCCTGCTCAGGGTCGGTGATCGAAGCCACGACCACGTCCCAATCCCTGAGTCCCTCGGAAGCTCGAAGCCCTTCAGCAATCGCCCCATTGATGTCGTTGGGATAGACGTTCTTCGGCGCCGTGCCCTCGGACCACACCACCACCGTCTTCTTCGGGCCCGCCCAACCGCAGACCGCCACACCCATCACCAACGCCATCAGTACCATCATCTGTTTCATCGTTTTTCCTTTATTTCTGTTCGTTCTGCTGGCCCTCGCGGGACAGCTCGTCAAAGTACTGCTTCACCAGATCGCGGTACTCGGCAGGCGTCTTCTTGAGCATCTCCTCGTACGCTTCGGAGTTCATCTCGCCGCGGAACCTCACCCAGTCTTGGTTGAGCGGCACCCGCTGGGCGCGCTCCACGGCTCCCGCGCCGCCGCCCTCGGCCCGGTGCGACATCGTGCCGCCCATGCGCCCCTGCGCCACGGCCCACGCCTCGGCCGCTTTCTGCTGCTGTTGCGCTAGCGTGGCCGAAACCGCGTCCGCGACCTGCTGCGCCTGTGCGGCGGCCTGCTGCTGTAACGGC
>CAYSXF010000268.1:0-697 GCA_964434815.1 uncultured Lentisphaeraceae bacterium | reverse complement strand
TGTTTCAAACTGTTTGCGTTCGCTTTCGAATTGCTGACGCGCCAGATCCAGCGCCTGATGCGCCTTGGCCTGACCAGCCTGCGCCTGGCTCTCGGCCTGAGCGTCGGCCGCCGCGGTCGCCTGCTGCACGGTCTGCATCGACTGCTGGGCCAATGCCGCAGCCTCGCCTGTCAGCTTCGCGGCCTCGCCGCTCTTCTCCGCAGCCTGCTGCAAGGCCGGCTCATTCAGATTCTTGGTCATCTTGGCCGCCTGCTCGGCCTTCTGGGCCGCTTCCCCCGCCTGCTGCGCCGCCGCCTGCGCCGCTTCGGACGACGCCTGTTTCAGCGCGGCCATCGCATCCGCCGCCTGTTGCGCAGCCTGCTTCGCCATCGCCGCAGCCTCTTTCGCCAACTGGGCGGCCGCCTGCGCCTCCCCCATCGCCTGCTGCGTCTCGGCCCGTTCCTTCGCGTTGCCCAGTTCCGCCTGCTCGGCCGCCTGAGTCCGCTCGCCCGACTGCTCGGCCAACTCGCCCGCCTGCTTGGCCATCACGGCCGCTTCGCCCATGCGTTCGGCTAGCGCCTGATTCACCGGCCCCGCCTGCTGAGCCTCCTCGACGGCCTGCTGGGCGGTCTTTACCGCTTCACGGGCCAGGCTGGCCGCCTCCTGCGCGTTCTGCACCGCGGCCTGTGCCTGCTCCTTCACGGCCTGCGGAGTGGCC
>CAYSXF010000267.1:0-6249 GCA_964434815.1 uncultured Lentisphaeraceae bacterium | reverse complement strand
CCTGTCTCGTGGGCTCGGAGATGTGTATAAGAGACAGGGTTCAAGCCGCAGCCGGGCTGTCCCGCGGAACGTGCGGAGCAGACGTATCGTATCGCTTGCTTCTGGAACGACGGCAGCGAGGCCAAGGTCCCGCGCGTGCCGACCTTCTCACTGGAACTGCCGGAGGGCTGGACTACGGTTGAGTCGCCGGTGACACAGACGGAGGCGACCTTCACGCTTCGCGGCGTGCCCGAGCGGCTTCAGACGCCGGTGACGATTGTCGCAAAGGTCGGTGAAGAGATGTACCGCCAGACCATGCAGATTCCGGCGCCGTGGCGCGTGGTCTGCGGGCCCGACAACGGAGGCGTGTTGGGACGGAACCCGGCCTATCAGCCGACCAACAGCGTTCCGCTCATGGAAGCCGATCTGGTGGCGGGGAAACATTTCCTGGAGCAGTTCGCGGACGGGAAGAAAACGTACGGCTGGCAAGTGAACACGCCGTGCGTCGACTACACCGCAGGCGATGATCCCAACTCCGTGGTGCCCTACAGTCTCGCCTTCGGCAGCCAGAACGACGTGCTCTACGCCGTGCGCTGGGTCTACAGCGCGAAGGCACGTCCGATCCAGTTACAACTGTCGCACAGAACCTTCTCGGCCACGCTGGGTTTTGAGATCTGGATAAACGGGTCGCTGGTCATGACGGCAGATCTGAACCGGAGCGGCAAGAACAAGGCGGTCGGCCAGGCTGCGCTCAAACAGGGCTGGAACTGCCTGCTGGTCAGGAACGACCACCTACAGTGGCAGCGGCAGTTCGCCTGCGCGCTGCTGCCGGTCGAAGGCGACACGCTGGACGATCTGCGGTATTCTCTATTGCCGCGGTAATCGGGTGCGGGGTCGGATGTCGCACGCGGAAGCGCCACAGCAAGTTCCGGTCTAGAACAATCGTCAGAATGTAGAGTTCAGTTGCGTTTGCCCCAACTTATCTTTACGAATATAGTGTCGTTTGATACTATTTCCACACTTCATGAAGTGTGAAATGACAGCTCCTTATCATCCGACGCTTTGGCGGACATGCAGGATGTTGGCGCACGTCAATAGGCTCGCATGCTTGAAGGTTTTATTCGAGCACCCGTCCTCTTCGGTCGGTGAAGTGGCTGGAAGCCTGCGAGTTCCAGTCAACCAAGCCAGCATGTTCCTGCGCGCGTTGCAGGCGCGCGGGCTGATCCGCGCCCAACGGAATAGCCGCTGGGTACGCTATGTGCCGTTTCCCGATCCGCTGGTCCCAGACTCTAAGCCTATCCTGAAGGCCCTTCAACGGGCACTGATCGACGAAAAACGTTCCGAAGCCGATGTCAGGCACACCCTCACGGGCTTCACCCATCCCCGGCGACTGGTCATCTTGAGGTGCCTCCAAGAGAAGCGTGCCGTTTCCGCCGAGGAACTTGCGAGATTCACGCGGATTAGCCTTCCCGCCTTGTCGCGCCACCTGAATAAGATGGCAGCACGTGATCTTGTCAGGTATCGGGAAACGGAGTGGCGGGTGGCGCCTCCACCCAACTCGCTTGCGGGAGCGCTTCTTCGCCTCATCCAACATGACGAACGGGAGATGTCAATGAAAGAGCAGACATGAAATCAAGGTGTGAGAGCTGCTTGTTGAGATTGGCGGTGAGCGAATGAAAAAGATGATTTTAATTATTGGGAAGGGACTGGCTGGCCTTGCAGCGGTGACTCTAGTCGCTGCGGTAGTCTTTGTGCTCGTTGTCTTGCCGCGCCTCCCTAGTGGGGCACACGACATGCAACCGTTTGGTTTCGACAGGAAAATGGAGATCAAGAAGAGGGCGGCGAATGGCACGTCCTACACCGTCAACAACAGTACCGCTACGTTCCACCTCGATTTGGCCAAGCCGGACGCGCATAGCGAACAGGTGTTCACCAATTACACCGCTGCGTTAACGTACTGTCGGGAGCACGGGCTTCCTGTCATGCCGTCCGTTCAACTTATCCAAGGACGCCTGAAGCAATTTGACGACACCTTATGCGCGGCGCTGGAGTTGGGGATGGTGAAACGCCAGGTTCAGGCGTTGGAGCGCCTGCTGGCGGTGCTTGTACGCGATTCGAACGCGGAGGCGGCGGAGCATGTGGCGACGGCTTTGCTGTTGGCAGGTGTGGAGCCAAACGTGGATCAAGATATGAGGCACCGCGCGGAAGCAAGTCGGGACGCTTTTCTTGCGACTCCTGACGCACGGCCGATAGGGTTTTGGGACGGCGATGAGCGGCTGCGGAGGTGTTTCCAGTCGGATCGGTACCTCATGCAGGGATTCTTACTCCACGAGTCTCCGGAAACATGCGTGACCATTAGCCGCGCCATCGTGGGCGACGCGGAGTTGAAGGAAGCGTTTCAGCGCATGCGGGAGTTTGGAGCGAAGCTGACCAATCCGCCGCAAACGGTTCCCTTTGAGACCTTGGCCGCACTGACGCCGGAGGGCGTCGTTAAACGGTTTCCTCGCGACGCTAAGTTTGCGCTGGTCGCCTATTCGGTCAGCAAGGAACAAACGCTGATTGAGCGCCTTACCCGTGAAGGTAAGTTGCGAAGGGATGAGAGCCTGATGGCGCTGATCATCGAGGCCGTGCGCAGCGGCCTGCTGTCCTTGGAGCCGAAGCCGGACTCGGGGTGGTACGACTACCAATGGCACGCACTGGAGACGCTGCTTTCGCCGGAACGGGGACGCGAATCGGCCAAACTGAGGTTGTCGGATGCGTACAAGAAACGGCTTGAAACCGCTTTCTCTGCGGTTCTTGTAAAAGAACGTGAGACGCATGTGAAACGGCTGCCGATTATAACGATAATAGGGACGATAGGTAAACCAGACAAGCCGCCGCCGAAGGTCATGGTCGAGCCTGAGTTTTCAGCGGAACCAACCCCAACCGTGTATTTACGCTTCGGTCGAGGATACCGGTTTTTGCGTCAAGCGCTGCGTGCGACGCTTGGGGACGAAGCATGGTCGCGCTTTCGGCGTCCGTCATCCGACCGGTCCGTGGACGCGGAGTTGCAAGAGATGGCGTGGTTCTGCTATGGCCTGTACGAGAAGTTGTGTATGGAGATCGGCCAGCATCCGGCATACCTTGCTGGTGAAATGAGCGCGGAGGACCGTGTGCAGGCTGTCGCCGTCTTTGATCGCTGGAGCGGCGCGTGGCAGGACGATCTAGCTTTGGCCGCCGATACACGCGTGGCCGCGCCAATCGCCCGATGGCCGAATGGGCGCGTTCGCTATTGGGCCACAGCGGGCGTGCGGTTGGAGCCGGTCAGGTACGAGTATCAGGACAAGCCGATGGTCAGCGGCGAGGCCGAGGCGGTGTTCGAAGCCAGTACCAAGTATCTACCCACGGATATGTTTTTGGAATTCGAACGCGGTTCACCCGAAACGCTTACGCGTGCGGAATTTAGGGCATTGTGCGATTCATGCCGGGATACGGTGGCCTTGCAACGTTCGCTCAGTGCAACGACTTCATTTAAGACGCCTAAGCAGGTCGCAACGGTGGGTCGCTGGTTCACTACGAATTTGAGATGGATCGCCGCCGCAGTAATTGCACTAGTCTTCTGGCGGATGCGCCGCGCCCGACTGTGGCTTTCGCTAGGGTGCATCGCGCTATCCGCCGCGTGGGGCTGTCTGATCGCCTTCTCGCCTGTTTATCGAACGGCATTCATTGTCCGGCATATCGCGTCGGTGAACGTGCCGTTGGGAATGATCTGTGAGAACGTGTGGATTCGCCGTATTCCAGCGGTACCGCGCGTGAAAGGGCTGTCAAAGGTGATATCAGATTCTGATCCCCAAGTCAGATATTTGGCCGCCCGATTCATGGAGTCGGGGCAGTGGATGGAAACGGTTGGCGACAGCAATGCTTGGCACCAAGTCGGCGTCAGAGATGCCATGTTGTGCGCCGCAAATGATCCTCTGCCTGAGATCGCCTGCACTGCGGTTGCCAAATTGGGATGGTATCACGACCGGGAGGTGGCCGATTTTTTGCTGGCCAAACTCGCTTCAGATCAGGCGTATGACGAGTTGCTCATACGTGTGATTGATTCTCTGGGAAGCGTCGGCGATCCGCGTGCAATCAGTGCGCTTGTGACACTGTGTGAGGACTCGCGCACTGGAGTTTCTTACTCTGCCATGTGGGCGCTTGGACAGCTTCCTCAAGAGGATGCGCACGCTCATTTGTGGCGGCTGGCCGAGTCGCCCTGTGATTCGATACGGACTACGGCTGTTAGAACAATTCGGGACAGTTGTTATGCATGGTGGCGGAGTTCATTAAGCAGAGAAGCGTGCGAGGCGAAATGCGACGCAATGATGGCCGAACGGGTTAGAAACTCCTCGCTTCAGTTTAAGGTACGACTCAGCCACGCTTGGAACATCGAACATAATGCGGCGAAACTGGAGGCGGGGGAGGTCTTGCTGGGTGTCGCATGCACCGGCGCCCAGACCAACGAAGTGCTTACCTGCTTAGCCGTGGACCATGTGAAGAAAAGTGGTTTCTGGGGCGGCGTTGAGGAAATGGCTCAATTAGTCAGCAATGCGGCGACACGTGTCGAGTTGGCAAAGGCGGTGGTTCGAAAAGACCCACAGGCTATAAAGTTGGCTTTGGAGACCATTCTGGTCGCTGCAAAGGACAGCCCTGATTCAGATAAACGTGCGCGGAGATATGCCCTGCGGGCGCTCAAAACGCTGCAAGACAAGTCAACTGAGGATGAGTAACTACGGCGGTGAGGGGTTACAGAACCAATGATTGGCTGTAAGAAACGTGCGACAGTGACGGTACACGGGCCGGCTCAAAATAAGTTTAAGACGCCGAACGTCAGAGACGTATAAAGGATGTCAACGGCTTAAAACCGGAAAGGAACGGCCTATGAAACGGATCATCGGATATGCGGTCGGGATGGCGCTGAGTGTTGCGCTGAGGGCGTCGGCGCAAGGCGTGCCGGATGGGGGAATGAGATTTCCGCGGCTGATTCTGCCGCCGCCGGTGCAGCAGCAGGCGGGCGAGCCCATGCAGGTGCGCGAGATGTCGGTCAAGGCCCGCATTCAAGGGCTTTTCGCAGAGGTGGAAACCACGCTTTCGTTCTACAACCCCAATCAACGCCAACTGGAGGGCGAACTGGTCTTCCCATTGCCGGACGGCGCGGCGGTGAGCGGTTACGCGCTCGATGTGGGCGGGCAGTTGGTGGACGGGGTGGTCGTAAAAAAAGAGCAGGCGCGCGTGGCGTTCGAGACCGAGACGCGCCGCCGCGTCGATCCTGGTCTGATTGAGCATGTGAAGGGAAACGTCTACCGAACGCGCATCTATCCGCTGCCGCCGCAGGCCGCGCGCACGGTGCGGCTGCGCTATGTCACCGAGCTGGCGTCGGACGCGAAAGGCGATGCGGCGCTGCACCTGCCGCTGCCGCGCGAAACGATCCAGACTTTCAACGTGCGAGTGGACGTGATGCGCAGCACTGTGAAGCCTGAGATCGGCGGTTTCGGTAACCTGCGCTTCGGGCGGATGCAGGATGCGTGGGTCGCGGAAACGACGCTGCGCGACACCAAGCCGGGGGATGACATCTTGGTGGCGCTGCCGCGTCTGCCCGCGACGCTGGCGAACGTGGAGCGCGAACCGGCGTCCGGCGACGTCTATTTCACAGTGAACGATTTTCGCAGCGCACCTGCCGCGCCTGCGGCGAAACAGGTAACGCGGCTCAACATCGCCTGGGACGCGTCGGGCAGCCGCAGCGGTGTGCCGCTTGCCAAGGAACTGGCGTTTCTCGAAGCGCTTTGCAGGCGGACGGGCGCATCGGAGTTGGCGCTTGTGGCTTTCCGAGACCGGCCAGAGCCTGTGCGGATGTTCACATCCTTTGCGGCGCTGCGTGAGGCGCTGGAGGCGCTGGCCTGCGATGGCGGCACAGACTTCGCGGCGCTGGCTCCCGCGCTGACGCCGGATGCGCCATGGCTCATGTTCACCGACGGCGTGGAGACGCTGGCAGGCGAGCCGGCCTCGTTCACGGGCAGGCAGGTGACGGCTGTCGTGTCGCAGACCGTGGCTGACCGCGAGTGGCTGCGGCAGGCGTGCGGAGACGCGGTCGGGTGCCTGATCGACCTTCAGCGCATGGAGCCAGCCGAGGCGCTGACGCTGGCGCTCGCGCCACCGAGGCGGGTGACCGGCTTGCAGGGCACGGGCGTCGCGGCGGTGCAGGGCCTGTCTCTTATACACATCTGACGCTGCCGACGAATAGAGAGGTGT
>CAYSXF010000266.1:0-6280 GCA_964434815.1 uncultured Lentisphaeraceae bacterium | reverse complement strand
GTCATAGTTACCTCATATTCTCCACTACCCATTACTCATTTTTCAGTGAAAGCAGGAAGGATTCTTTCCGGCACCGCAGCCAGCATGGGGCCCATGCCTTTTTGGTGGGCCGTGATTACCGCAATCAGATCGACGTCCGGGAATATGAAAATGAACTGCCCCCCTGCGCCGCGGCCTTCCATGCAGTGGCAGGTCTTATCACCCACCTTGAAATCATCCGCCCACCAGAAGTAGCCGTAATAGGACGTGCCGTAGCTGAGCGTGATCGGGCTGGTGGCCCGCTCCACGAACGCTGCCGGTATGAGTTGCTCCCCCTGCCATTTTCCCTTGGCGAGAATCAGCATGCCCCATTTGAGCATGTCGCGGGAGCGCAAGCCGCACCCGGCGGCCGCCTTGGGAAAGCCGCTGACGTCGCTCTCCCACGCGAAGTTGGTGATGCCCATTCTGCCGAACAGTTCGTTTGCAAGGAAGGCTCTTGCGCCTCCAGGGACAACGGCTTCGAGCACTTGCATGGCCATGGCCGGATCAGCTTCTTGGTATTTGAATGCCCGAGGTGCCTGCGGAATCGGGGCGCTGTTCTCCAGATAGGCCCGTATCTGCCCCTGTCCTTTGAGCGCGGCGGGCTGCTTCACAAGTTCTTTGGCCTTGCCCTCATCCATCCGGATGCCCGACCGCATGTTCATCGCCTCGGCCAGCGTGATCGACGTGGCTCCTGGAACCAATTTGCTCCGATCTATTCCCGTTAAGAAGCTGACCACCGGCTTGTCGAGCTCCCCCATCGTCAGACGGCCCAACTGAATCGCGCGTCCGATGGCCATGGCCGTGTAGGATTTGGTGATCGACATCTGGTAGTGAGGGTAGTTGATCCTGCCGCGACGGTAGTAGGATTCGAAGAGCAGCTTTCCTTTTTGCGCAATCAGCAGGCTGTCGACCTCGCCGTGCCGCCCAGCCTCGATCTCGCCAGCGAATGTGAGAATCGCCTCTTTGTTTTCCAACGCTCCGACGGGAATGCCATCTTTCAGATCCGCAGGCGCGGTGCTGATGTAGGCTTTCTCGAGGTCGGGCAGCTTGGCTTCCTGCGCCCAGGACACGCTCTTGGGGCTGAGGTCCGCGACTTCAGGTGCCAGCCCGTTGGAGGCCTGTGGAGGCGCGCCGACACTTCCCGCATGCATAGATGCGGCTAGCATAGCGGCAAGAACCATGAGGTGCCGTGAGTCATTCATTGTTTTGCTCATGTTCTTGCCCAAAATCGGTTGGAGCCGCCTCATTCACTCATAATTCCATCAGCGGCCGGATCCAAGTCGTATGTGGTGTAAGCCGTAATACTTCTCGCCGGGACAGAGGCTCTCAATGTCGGCTGATCCTTATCGATTGTAGCGGCAGCGATCGCCTGTAGGCTGAAGCCGGGGGCTGACACCGCAGCGCTCGTCACCTGATAGCATTTCAGCGCGAATGCCTGCGGTGGGGCCGAGAATCCGACACTCACATCGGCGCCGTCTTGGGAGAGGTTGAGCAAGAACAACGTCAGGTGGCCCTTGGGGCTGCGCAAGGCCGCGGCAATCACATTTTCGCTGTCGCTGTGGGTTTCAAGCACAGTGGAGTGCTTGGCAGTGAATCGGGTGATAATTCCGAAGCTGTAGTAAGGAACCGGCTCTGGCTCCACGCTCTTCTTGAAATCCCACAGGTTGGGGTTCCAGGTGCGCACCAACTGCCATTGCCCGTCGAGGTCTCCGCGGTTGAGAAAGCTCCAGCGGTTGAAGCCGTCAACGCCCATGTTTAACCCTACCAGGATCTTTTCGGCATTCTTCATCTGGTGATCGTAGCTCTTCGGGGCTTCAGAACGCGGGCCGCCCATGGCCATGTTGTCACCCTCGAAGGTCGCCATGAAAAAGGTGCCGAATTCGGCGATAAAGAAAGGCAGTCCCCGCTCTCGGGCAGCCTTGAGCCCCTCGGCAAACTTGACTCTGAAATTCTCCGTGTAGCTGTGAATGGACACCGCGCCAACTGCGGGATCCCCGGGCTCGAAGTCGCCGGACGTCATCTGGTGGCCGTCCGGGCCGCTGAGCGCTATGCTCTGCAAACCTCGCTTGTCCAGCTCCGCACGCGTGGCGCGCAAGGCGGGCATGATGGAATCCGGCACACCGTCCGGGCCTTGCCACCAGCCGGACTTCATGCCCGGCTCGTTGTTCACAGTGACCCACCGGATGCAGTCGTATTTTCTGTCCTTGACGAGGTGCGCCAGCAGGGTCGCGTAGCTGACGGCAAAGTCCTCCGCCGATTTCGGCGAGCTTTGCAGACGGTTGACACCCGGATGCGCGTTCCACGCCACGCCCTGCCACTGCATCGTCATATACACATCAACCTTGTTCTTCGAGCAGTGCTCGAGAATGCGGTACAGGGTTTTCATCTCGTCGTTGTCCCAGACGAACTCTCCTCGCTTGGGATTGTACATGTCCATGGCGATTTCCACGCGAATGAAATCAAGCCCTAGCCAGCGGGCGTGGCGGTAAACGTCCTCCCAGGCCTTGTCGAACGCCGGGATGACGGGCGGGTTGCCGCCATAGCCGCTGCCTTTGCAAGCGCGGTTATCACGCCCGATCAAATCGGGATAATGAACAACGTCCGGCCCCATGGCGTGCCACGAGGCCCCAATGCCGCCGCACATGGTGTGGACGGACTTGCCTATGTTCACCGCGACCGACACTGTGCGCCGACCTGGCAGCGCAGGAGCAGGCTGCGAAGACGGATCTGGCGACTGCGACTGCGTGCACGTTTCGGCGGCGCGTAGCGAAGCCTGCGGCGCAAGCAGCAGGGCGATGAGAACTGTGAGGGTGTTTTTCATGCTATTCCTTGCAGGGTGGCCTATTCTATTACGAGCAACGCCGCGCTCGCGGCGGGCAATGACACTTCGAATTTCCCGTTCACGCACCGCACCGGCGCTCCCGGCTGCGGCGTCCACGTTCCATCCTTGGCGACCGCGCTGCCGGCCAGTGTGACGCCCTCTGTGGATGTGACGGAAGGCGCGCTTAAGCGAATCACTTCCGCTTTCGTGCTCGCCGACCCGGAGGCGATGGAAGCGACTATCGGCTGCGCAACATCTTTGTTGATGAGCACCACGCGCAGCTTGCGGTCATCGCCCAAGACGGCGTGGGCGGTGAAATTGGCCAAGGTCTGACACTCCACCGGCACGACTTGACCTCTGGCCGCCAGATGAAACAGCAGCATGCTGTAATAGATCGGATTCACGTAGTAGCGGTTTTCGCGGAAGGAAAACGGCGAATAGCCTGCACGGGAACCGAACCCGCCGTGTAAATTGACACCTGCCGCGCCATGCTCGGCGACGTCCAACATGAAATCCAGATTCCAGAGCGCCGAGGCAAAGACATCGCTGACGCCGCTTTTGCCGCCATCCGTACACGAGTTATACTCATCCAGACGGAACGGGATGGCCGCAGCCTTGGCCGCCTCCAATTTCGGCAGCCAGACCTGCTCTTTGTCTTTCTGCGGGCGCAGCAGATTTTCAACGGAAGGGAACCATACGGACTGCTGATTGGTCTCGCTGCCAGACAAAGCATAGCCGTGGCTTGTCACCAGCGTGGTCTGAGTCTTGAAATCACGCACGAAATCAGGGAGCCAGTTGCAGAACCTCGTCGTCGCCGGACCGGCCAGCGGCGCGTGCGGGAGTTTGTTCAACAGCGCCCGGTGATAGCTTTCTATCTCGTGCCGGTATTGATCATATCCGTAACTCGCCGGCCGCACGCCGACGCGCGAGGGCGTCTTGCGATACAGGTTCGGCTCGTTGCCGACCTCCAGGGCCAGCACGAGCGGGCCGCCGACCTGCAACGCATAGGCCGACTCGTCGGCTGCCATGGCAGAATCAACCGTGCCCAAGTTCAGGCCGTGAATCACGCGCCAGCCGCTCCGCTTGGCAAAGGCGTAAAGATTGTCCAGCGACTGCGGGCCGATGGTCAGCGGCTTGAGGGAATAGCCGAGGCTCTTCTGCTTGGACAAAGGTTTCGTTTCCGTGCGCGACCAGAATGTGGAATCGCCTTCGTTGGCACCAACGCGCAAGACTCCGTTGCCGAGATTGGTGAACAAATTGATCAGCGCCACATTCGCCGGATGAAACGCCTCGATGGACAACATCTTTTTCTCGAAGCTGAATCCGAGAAAATCCTCCGGAATTTTCACGCCCGGTTTTTCTGGATGAATCGCTACCAGCACCATGGATGAGTCAGGCACCGCATCAGCACGCGACCCGGCCAGCGGCGAAAACAACAGCAAGGCGAGAAGTGCGAGGGAGCGGACAATGCTGCTGCGGTTTGAGCGTAAGTTCACGTAGCCTTCCTCGTTAGAGAGAGAACCCTTCATAATCACAGACTTTATTGCCGATCCCAGGCCGGCTTTAAAGTGTGTACCGTCAACGCAGTTAGCTTAACACCTCCGCCTTTGGCGAACAAGGCGATGGAACGATCCCCATCCTTCGGAATGATAGCCATGGGCATATAGACTCGGCCGTCATTGGCGAAGATCTCGAGGGAGACGCGGTCGACGAGCAGTCGCAGGCTGACTTTGCCGCCTTCGGGTTTAAGAGGTGCGCTGCGATCACCGCAACTGAGCAGATTGGCCTTAACGTTGAATGCTACGGGCACACCGCGGATCTTCAATCCCAGTTCCTCAGTGTCAGCCCCGGCGACAAACGCAGCGGAAATATCAAACAAATCACCACCCACACCCGGCAACACCGTGCCTTCGGGCGCGAGCGTAATTTCGTCGAACCTGCGGGTGTCGGCATAAAGCGACTCAATCTCTTTGATCGGCCAGGCGAAAAGCCGCAAGCCCTCTTCCGTCGCCCGAAGCGTCAACTCCGCGGGAAAGTTCATCATCTGAGCGAAGGGCATCCCCGGCATGCGCGTGCCGAAGGCGCAGCCGAGGTTGATGCGCCGGCCGTCGGCCGCAGGGATGCCGTTGTACGACTGAGCGGCCCCGTACGCGTTGCCGAAATTGAACTGGAGCCGCCCGTCTTCCGGCGTGAAACGTTGGCCGTCGAATGAGCCGATGAGGTAGCGGCCCCCCGGATACGTGCCGCCGACGCTGAGCGAAGGCGTGTGGTTGGGCATCAAGACCCACTTCGTGAGGTCCGGTTTTCCGCCCACCCGCAGTTCGAAGAGATCGGGGCATTCCCAACAGTCTTCAATCGTACTGTGGTGCTCCCACTCCTTGAGATTCTTCGAACTGTAGAACTCGAACCCGCAGAGCGTTTTTTCAAGCCAGCCTGGGCTGCCGGGCGGAGTAGTCGGTGACTCTTTAAGGATCTTGCATGTGATCATGATCCAGCGGTGCGTCGGCTCGTGCCAGAAAACCCTCGGATCGCCGCCCAGATTAGTGCGTGAGAGCGGGTTCTTTTCATACTCGGCGAAAGTCTGTCCGCCGTCCGTGCTGTAGGCGAGACAGATGCCTCGCCCGGTGCTGGGAAAGATGATGACGATGGGATCTTCCTCGCCATTCTTGAAGCCTGCGGTGTTCTCGCGGTCGACGACCGCGCTGCCGGAGTACGGGTGGTCGCCGAGCTTGGGCGGAAAAAGCGTGATGGGCAGTTCCCGCCAATGCACCAGGTCTTTGCTGACCGCGTGGCCCCAGTGCATGTTGCCCCATTTGACAGCGTACGGATTGTATTGGAAGAACAGGTGATAGTCGCCCTTGTAATAGACCAGGCCGTTGGGATCGCCCACCCACCCGCAGCGCGGCGAGAAATGGAATTGCGGGCGGTACTTCTCCCTGTAGAGTTCCTTAGCGCCTGGAACCTCATCCGCTTGGACAATTCCGTCCAGAACATTCGGGGAAGAGGCATGATCTATCTCAACACACACCTGCTTCCCAATGAATGCGGAGAGGTCGCTGGAGACATAAAAGTCGGGGTCGCCGTCCGCCAGCTCAATCTTGAACTCTCGGATCGTTTTCCCGTCCGCCGTGAAGCGTACAACCCTTTCGGCGGCGCCGTTCATGACCGGGAGATGCAGATAGCGCTGCTGAAGGGTCATGTCCCGCTTGGCAGGGGGTTCTTTGCCCTTCCGGTCGCCTTGCATGTCTGTTGCCACAATCCCCCATTTGCGAAGGAGCTGTGTTTGCAGAGCCGCTTCTTCGTCGGGACTCAAGACTCGGTCGTACACGTGGATTTCAGCGATGTCTCCGCAGAAATGCTCGCGGTCGACGGCGAGCTTGCGCCCGATGGAAATTCCTGTCTCTTATACACATCTGACGCTGCCGACGAATAGAGAGG
>CAYSXF010000265.1:4685-6287 GCA_964434815.1 uncultured Lentisphaeraceae bacterium | reverse complement strand
CAGCGTCAGATGTGTATAAGAGACAGTGTTGATGAAGGTCGAGCCCGAATAGGTGTTCGCGCCGGCGAGCGTGAGCCGGTTTGTGTTTTCCTTGACCAGCGAACCCGTGCCGCTGATGGCGCTGGCGATGGATTGCGGTGCGGTGTTGTCCAAAACCAGAGCCCCGCCGTTCAAAACCGTTGTTCCCGTGTACGTGTTCGCGCCCTTGAGTGTGACCGTGCCTGCGCCCATCGTGATCAGCGAAGAGGCCGAGGCGTTGTTGGCGACCGCGGCGTTGACGGTCAGGGACGCGTTAGTGGCGTAGTTGGCCAGCGTCAGGCTGTCACCCGCCGCCGCAGCCGTGAGCGTCCCGTCGTTGGCCGATGCGCCCACCGTGACTGGGGCTTTGCCGTCCGGGAGAAGGACGGTGGCGATGCGCAGCGTTTTGCCAGCGGTGTCGATGGCCGCATCCGTCGAGGTATTCTGCAGAAGAGTGCTGATCGCCGTGGTGGGGTCGCTCAGCGCGATCGCTCCGCTGGTGCCGCTGCTGTTGATGCGCACGTTGCTCGACGCGCTGTTGGTGATGACCGATCCGGGGCCACGGGCGGCAACGTCAGTATAGGCGCTGTCGGAGGCGGGGATCACGCCCAGGGCGCTATCGTAGGCGGCGAGTTGCGAACCGTTGCAGGTCGCCCAGTATCCGATGAGCCCGTTGGTCTGGCCGGTGATGAGGATACGGTTGCGCGTGTCAACGCCGAGGCCGGTTCCGGAGAAATTGACCGTGCCGGCCGTGCGCGTCAGAGAGGTGAGTGTCAGCGTTGCGGTCTGTCCCGAAGCCGCCTGTGACGCGGCGATGGTGTTGGCGCCTTGGCCGATGACAACGGCTCCGATGGTTTCGCTGAAGCTCGCCGAGCCGCCGTCGTTGGAGAAATTCAGCGTAGCGCCGTTGAGCGTGATTGCGGCCGCATCGTTGAGCCGGTTGGTGTTGTTGGCGCTGGCGGTGTTCTCCAGAAGGAGGGTGCTGCCTGTAGTGAGGATGTAGCCGGACGAGGCGGCGGACGAGCCGTTCGTGCCGGACAGGGCGAGCGTGCCGTCCGCGACGGTGGTCGAGCCCGTATAGGTGTTGGCGGCGGAGAGTGTCCACCTGCCGGAGCCTGACTTGAGGAGGCTGAGGCTGCCTGAACCGTTGACGAACGGGGCGTTGAATTCGCCGGTGCCGGCGGTCGAGCCTTGCAGGGTGAAAGTTTTGGCACCGGCGGTGGAGACCGTCGGAGAAGAGATGAATTTCAGGTTGCCCGCGCCTGCCTGCTCAAGGATGGCATTGACTTGGATGTCGAGGATTCGGTCGGTTGTCTCACCCGCGCCGGTGTAGAGCAAGCGCGAGCCGTTCGCGGTTGCGAAAGAGACGGTGGTGCCTGCGCCGAGGTTGCTGGTGGTGGAACCTTTATTGCCGATTCGTGCGCAACTGATGGTTCCCGGCGCGTTCATGATGACCAGCCCAGTGAAATCATTGGTGCCGTTCAACACGATCGTGCCGAAATAGGTGGGGTGATAATACTCGAAACCTACTGCGCCGGTGAGTCTGACGTTGATGGTGAGCGTCTTGCCGCTGGCCACGCCATT
>CAYSXF010000265.1:0-4675 GCA_964434815.1 uncultured Lentisphaeraceae bacterium | reverse complement strand
GTCCGCAGGGTCAGAGCTGCTGCCCGCGCTAAGGGCGATTGCGCCTGTACCGTTGATCGTGCAGTCTTGGCTGGCGACCAGATTCAAGCTGCCGCCGTTCGAGAAGGTGGTCAGGCCTGCGCCGATGTCGATCACACTGTTTGGCGAGCCATTCATGTTCAGCGTCGTGATGACGTTTGTGCCCGACAGCGTCAGGGTGCCGCTGCTGTTGTCGGTGACCGTGAGGGCGGTGGCGCCCCCTTTCGTGACATTGCCGAGAATCGCGATATTGCCCGCGCCGTTGATGGTCAGCGTCTTGCCGCCCGCCGTTCCGCCGCTTGACGCGCCCGCAACATTGCCAGCGAGTGTCAGTGTTTTAGCAAAGCTGTCGTTCTGAAAGGTATAGTTGTTGCCGGCCGTATCGGAACCGAGTTGGATGGCCGCGTTGAACTGCTGGCTGTTGCCCGCTGAACCGGTCATCAGAGCGACGCCGGAGTCTCTCAAAATGAGGGTCTGGCTGTTGGCCGCACCGCTACCGATTATGTACGGGGCGATGCCGTATCCGTCGAAGGTCACGTATTTGATGCCGGGCTGGCCGGCGACGCTAACGGTCGTCTGGTTGTTGCCGGCCCCGCTGAAAGTCGCGGTTTCATCGCCGCCGGGGTAAGGCGAGGCGCTCCAGTTGGACGAGTTCGTCCAGTTCGCACTTGCAGAGCCTATCCATGTTCCGTCCGTTGCGCGCACAACATCTGCAGCGCCGAACAACATCGCAGCCGTTACAACTGCCAGCATCTTGAGACAAGTCACCGCATGCTTCATTAACACCTCACTTTGATCCAACGCAACTTGAATACCAATACGTAGTTAATTAGATTAAGGGATTAAGTTCTGCCCGTCAACAGAGTCTGTCAGCTTTAGCCAAAAATGGCCTTTCTTGTTTGACGCAATATGCGAGTTCAGGCATTCTTTTAACGGTCAATCGTGTTAAATAAGTGGAGGGGTTTGCAATGGGGAGCGCGAAATGGCTGATGGCCTTGGCTGTTCTGAACGCCATCCTGTGCGTTCGCGCGGGCGAGCGTGACGAGTTCGCGGCGCTCGCGGACGAGATCAGCGCAAGCAAGGCGTGGGATATGGCTCGGCTAGAGCGGGAAGCCCTGCGGCGAGACGCGTTGATTTTCGAGAGCGACCGAACGCCGGCCGATGTGGTCTTCCGGCGCACCGAAGCCTTGCTGTGCCATCTTCAGTCGCTGCCGCAGCCGCCGGATCTGGCGCAGGAGGCGAAGGCGCTGGCTGAGCTGAGGCTGGTCGTGCAGGCGGATGTGGCGTCGCAAAGAAAGACGTTTGCCGACTTGACGGCGCTTCGGCGGCGCATCGCGTTCAAGAATCCGCTGCTCGACTTCGACCGGATCGTTTTCCTCAAGCACAACAAACAGGCGCGCGGGGAGCGGCACATGGTGGACCAGTACTTCGGGTTCAACGCGGAGAAGTCAGGCGGCGTGTATGTGCTGGAAAATCCCTTTGGCGGCCGGCCGTCGGTGCGCAGCCTGCTGGCAGGCGCCCGCGTCGGAAAAGGGCGTTTTCAGGGGCGCGCGCTGGAGAATCAGGGCGGTTTCATCGCGCTCGACCTCGACTGGGATGCGCAGACGCTGCTCTTCGCCTTCACCGAGGCCGCGCACGACTTGCCGCCCGGCGTCACGTGCGACACGAACGTCTGGTCTGAGGCCGATGCGCGGCGCGAACCTCAGAGCAGGTTCTATCATTTCCGGCCGGAAACCTGCTATCACCTGTTTTCGATGAGGGCGGACGGCACAGGCCTGACACAGTTGACAGACGGTCCGTGGAACGATTTCGACGGCTGCTTCCTGCCCGACAAGCGGATCGCGTTCATCTCGACGCGGACGGGCGGCCAGCTTCGCTGCGGGTTTCGCCCCGATCCGACCTTCACGCTGCATGCGATGCGCCGGGACGGCGGCGACATCGTGCAGCTCAGCTATCACGACACGGACGAGTGGCAGCCGAGCGTGGACAACAGCGGCATGCTGGTTTACACGCGCTGGGACTATGTGGACCGCGACTCCGACGCGGCGCATCACCTGTGGCACTGCTACCCGGACGGGCGCGACCCCCGCAGCTACCATGGCAATTATCCGGACAGGAGGGAGTTGCGGCCATGGATGGAACTGTCTGTCCGCTCTGTGCCGGGTTCGCAGAAATATGTCGCCGTAGCGGCGCCGCACCACGGCGAGGCCTACGGGTCTCTGGTGCTGATCGATGAGCGTTCGCAAGACGACCGCTCGACCGGGCAGATCAAACGGCTCACGCCCGAAGTTCCCTTTCCCGAATCAGAATCTGCGCCGGGGGTGCCGCATGCGAAAGGCAGGCACAACCCGAATGCGGAAGTCTACGGGTCGCCCTGGCCGCTGAGCGAGGACTTCTATTTGGTCGCGTACGACGAGGGCCGCAGGAACTACGGGCTCTACCTGCTCGACAGCTTCGGCAACCGCGAACTGCTCTACCGCGACGCCGCATTGGCGTGCCTCGATCCGATTCCGCTGAAGCCTCGGCACCGACCTCCGGTGCTGCCGGTTCAGACGGCGCAGGCACCGGGCGACCGGCGCGCGGACGCGGATCTTTCCACGGGTGCCGTGATGGTGATGAACGTTTACGAGAGCGCCCGGCCGTGGCCGTCTGGAACCCAGATTAAGCAACTGCGTGTGGTTGCGCTCTTCCCCAAAGACAACTCCGTCGCCGATGAGCCGAATGTCGGACTTGCGGCGCAGTCGCTGTGTCGCGGCGTGCTCGGCACCGTGCCCGTCGAGACTGACGGCAGCGCGTCCTTCCGTGCGCCCACCGGAGTCGGGCTTTACTTTCAAGCGTTGGACGAGAACGGGCTTGCGGTCCAAACGATGCGGTCCGACACGTACCTGCACCCCGGCGAAACGCTGACCTGTCTCGGATGCCATGAAACGAAACAGGCGCCCTCCGGCACGGGCGAGGGCAAGCGGCCGCTGGCGATGCGGCGCGATCCATCGATGCTGGAGCCCGAGCCGGCGGGCAGCTTCCCTCTCACGTTCCCGCGCCTGGTGCAGCCGGTGCTCGATGCGCGATGCGTCGGCTGCCACGAGGAGAGTCGCAAGAAAGGCGCGCCGAGCTTGCGCGGCGACTGCTTCGGCGCCAACGGCTGGTCAGAGGCCTTTCAGGCCTTGCGCAAAAGGGCGTGGGGCATGAGCGGCGGCAACGGCGTCGCGCTGAAGGAGCGCCAGTACAGCATTCCTGGCAAGGACGGCGCGCGCGTCAGCAAACTCTATCCGATGCTCAAGGGCGGGCACCACGGCGTGAAGCTGACGGCAGAGGAGATGCGGCGCATCACCCTTTGGATGGACTGCAACAGCAACTTCTATGGCGCGTATCACGACGCGGAAAAACAGGCGCGCGGCGAGATCGTCAAGCCGCGCAAAGGCATTCCCGAGTGGACCTTGTTTGAGAAGCTGGCGAGATAGGCCGGATCAGAACGTCATATCCTTGTAGAGGTAACACTCGATCTTGGCCTGAGCTTTGAGCTCGCTGTAGTATTTCTGGACGGCGGCGTTATACTTGGTTCTGAGGATGGAGTCGCTGATCCGCTTGCGGTCCACTGGGACGCGTTTGATGAGGATGTGCGAGGCGCGAACGGTCTCAGGGATGGCAGGCGTCGAGGCGGTGGCGGCCTGGGCGGGGGTGTGGGCTGTGACCTTGATGATGTGGTAGCCATAGATGGTTTCGACGATAGGGCCGATGGCCCCCACTTTCTGAGAAAAGGCGGCGTCCTCGAACTGCTTCACCATTTTTCCGCGGCCGAACTCGCCCACATCGCCGCCTTTTAGGGCGCTCGGGTCTTCGGAAATGTTGTGGGCCACGTCCTCGAAGTTGGCGCCCGCGAGCAACTGCTTGCGGATGGTCTCAAGCTTGGCGCGCTTGAGGTCGTTTGTGGCGCCGATCACCTCGATGGCTTGCGTGAGTTCTTTGTCGTCCAGCCTCATGGGCGTGCGCACGTTCAGCTTGAGCAGCTTATCGATGATCATGCCGTCTTCGAACTCGCGACGCATGCTGGCTTCGCCCAACGGGCCTTTGTGAAAGAAATCGTTGGTGGTCCAGTTTCTGACCTTCAGCGAGTTTGCAAGGCCTCTCAGGGAGTCTTGCCGGTCCATGTCGGAGATCTTGATTTTCTGCTTGATGGCCTCATCCGTCAGCACTGTCTTGAAGACGAAGGCGTTGATGGCACGGCGGCGGAAGTACTCTTTGGCCTCATCCAGGCGGTTGGAGGGGATGATGAGATGGTTGGTGTCCACCTCATCTTTGAGATACCCCATGGCGCGTTTGTCCATTTCTCCCCAGGTGAGCGGGGTGGCGTTCACCATGGCGACGACATGGTTCGGCGGGGGGTCGGATGGCTTGGATGCCGCTTGGGACGCCGGGTTCTTGGCGCCTTTACCGCATCCGCAGAGCCCGATAGCCAAGGTAGAAAGAAGAACAGCAGAACAGTGCATGATCGATCGCATGTGAACTCTCCCAACGTGAAGAAAAGTTTGGTCAATTGCGCGTTATCATACGCGATCATGGGGTGACTTTCGAGCGCGAAATGCAAGGGGGGTGTTCAAGCTCCAGGGTCTTGTTTTCCAAAGGCATAACCCGTTATCGTTGCGCGACATGACTTTTC
>CAYSXF010000264.1:0-6288 GCA_964434815.1 uncultured Lentisphaeraceae bacterium | reverse complement strand
ACACCTCTCTATTCGTCGGCAGCGTCAGATGTGTATAAGAGACAGGTTATAATCCTTCATCAGATGAGGAGTCCGTCAGTTCCGGAAACCTTCACCCGGAACAAATAGAGTGGATAATTTAACTGATTCCACCGCTCCCTGTCAAGCGGACGCCTCATTTTTTTCGAAATGAGTCTCAAACCGCCCCAGTTGGAGGCAATCCCTCGTTCAAACTGCCCGTGCGGTAGCCCTGCAGATCAAGCGTCACAAAGCGGTAGCCCGCCTCTTTGACGCGTCGCACGACCGTCTCGCGCAGAACCGCATCCAGCAGCCGCGGCAATTCGCCAGCTGCCACTTCGATGCGTGCGACCTCGCCGTGGTGCCGCACGCGGCACTGCACGAACCCTGCGTCGCGAAGCGCCGTTTCGGCGCGCTCCACTTGCGCGAGGACGTCCGCCGTCACCGGCGTGCCGTACGGGATGCGCGACGCCAGGCACGCCATGGCCGGCTTATCCGCAGTCGGCAAGCCCGCACGCGCCGACAGCGCGCGTATCTCGGCCTTCGTTAGACCGGCCTCCATCAGCGGGCTCCTGACGCCCAGCTCCTGCGCCGCGCGCCGCCCCGGCCGGTAGTCGCCCGCGTCGTCCGCATTGTTGCCGTCGAGCACGATGCCGAAGCCCCGCGCAGCCGCCTCCCCTGCGATGTGCTCGAAGAGGTGCTTCTTGCAGTAGTAGCAGCGGTCAGCCGGGTTCGCGGCATAACGCGGGTCGCTCAACTCGTCCGGGTTGATCACCACGCAGGCTGCGCCCATCCCTTCTGCCAGATGCATCGCCTCCGCAAACTCTTTGCGCGGCAGGCTCGGCGTGTCGGCGATCACCGCCAGCACGTTCTCAGCTCCGAGCACGTCCAGCGCGACCCTCAACAGCAGCGTGCTGTCCACGCCGCCCGAAAACCCGACCGCCACCCGCCCGTACCCGCGCAGCAGCGCGTGCAGCTTCTGTTCTTTCGCTTCCAACGTTCCCAACTCCTAACTCCTAAATCCTAACTTCTAACTGACTATAGCACCCTGTTGTCGATCAGCCGCGTCTTGCCGCAGTACACCGCGATCAGCGCCACGTTGCCGCGCACCGCCTCGGTTACCGGCTCCAGCGTCCCGGCGTCGACGATCTCGACGTAATCGATCTTGAGCGCGTGACGCTCCAGCACCTCGCCCATGCGCTGCCGCAGTTCGCCCGCCGCGCACGGCCCTACGGCCACGGCTTCGGAAGCGAGCTGAAGCGCGCGGCTAAGCCCCAGCGCACGCGTCCGCTCGTCGCCGGCCAAATACACGTTGCGAGAACTCATGGCCAAGCCGTCCGGTTCGCGCAGGATCGGCGCGACCACGATCTCGATCGGAAAGTTCAGGTCGCGAACCATGCGCCGGATGATCGCCGCCTGCTGATAATCTTTCTGCCCGAACACCGCCACATGCGGCAGCGCGAGGTTGAAAAGCTTGGCCACCACCGTGCACACGCCGCGGAAATGCCCTGGCCGCCGCGCGCCGCACAGCCCCAGCCCCAGCCGCTCCTCGACCACGTACACGCTGGCGTCCGGAGCGTACATTGAAGCAGGCGTCGGCAAGAAAACAGCGGCAGCTCCGGCCCCGCGGCACAGCGCCAGATCGCGCTCCTCATTGCGCGGATACTTCTCGAAATCCTCGTTCGGGCCGAACTGCACGGGATTGACGAAGATGCTGACGGCCACCACATCCGTCCGCTTCTTCGCCTCAGCGATCAGCGAGAGGTGGCCGTCGTGCAGAAAACCCATGGTCGGAACCAAGCCGACCCTCAGTCCGGCCGCGCGCTGCGCCTGCGCCCACGCCTGCATCTCGTCCGCCGTCTCAATGACCAACACTGTTGCCTCCCAACCCTCAACTCCTAACTTCTAACTCCCAACTCCTAACTTCCCTCACCCCACCACCGCATGCGCGAAGGCCGTCACTTCCTCTTCGCTGTGCGCCGCCGAGATGAACCCGACCTCGAACTGCGAGGGCGGCAAATAGTAGCCGCGCTTCAGCATCGCGTGGAAGTGTTGCGCGTAAGCCTGCGTGTCGCACCGTTTGGCGTCCGCCAGATTCTTGACCGGCTGCCCGGTGAAGAACACGGTGAACACGCCTCCGTATTGCGCGCAGTGGAGCGGAAGCCCCTTTGCGGCCGCCGCCGTGTTGATGATCTCAGCCACCTTCTGGCCGAGCTGCGCCAGGCGCGGATAGGGATCGTCGCGCTCCAGAATCTCGATGGTTTTCAGGCCTGCTGCCACGGCCAGCGGATTGCCCGAGAGCGTGCCCGCCTGATAGATCTTGCCGCGCGGCGCGAGTTCGTCCATGAAAACAGCCGAGCCGCCCACCGCCGCCAGAGGCATCCCGCCGCCGATAATCTTTCCCAGCGTGATGAGGTCGGGTTTCACCCCGGCGATTCTCGCATATGACGAGAGGTTGAAGCGGAACCCGTCGATCACCTCGTCGAAGATCAGCAGCGCGCCGCAGCGGTCCGCGCAGCGGCGCAGCTTCGCCAGGTAGCCGGGCTCGGGCATCACGAGGCCCATGTTGCCGGCCACCGGCTCGACGATGATCGCCGCGATCTCCTGACCCTTCTCGTGGATGATCGCGTTCAGCGCGTCCAGATCGTTGTAAGGCACCACAAAGGTGTCGCTCGCCACGTGCCGCGAGATGCCGGGCGAGGTCAGCGTGCCGCCCGTCAGCAGGCCGCTGCCGGCCGAGACCAGCACGCTGTCGCTGTGGCCGTGGTAACAGCCGTCGAACTTGACGATCCGCTTCCGTCCGGTCACCCCGCGCGCGATGCGCAGCGCCGTCATCACCGCTTCGGTGCCCGAGCTCACCAGCCGCACGCGCTCCAGCGTGGGCACGAGCGAGCAGAGCTTCTCGGCGAAGCGCACCTCGAGTTCCGTATTGATGCCGAACGTCGTGCCTTTGGCCGCCTGCGCATGGATCGCCTCCGCGATCTCGTCGTTGGCGTGGCCGAGGATCATCGCGCCCCAGGAGCAGCAGAAGTCGGTCAGCAAGCGCCCGTCCGCCGTCAGGATCTTCGACCCTTTGCCGGACTCGACGTAAACCGGCGTGCCGCCCACGCCGTTGAACGCCCGCACCGGGCTGTTCACGCCGCCGGGGATCACTTTGCAGGCGCGTTGAAAAAGTGATTCATGCGTCGTCATAGCGTTACTCACTTGATCTCAATCGTCGCTTTCTTCTTCAGCTCCTCCACGTACGCGGTCATGGCCTCGCCGCGGCGCGCGTGCCGGATGAAGTCGCGGATCTGCTCCCGCACATCGTCGAAGTCCGCCTCGCCCGCAGGCTCGTGCGCGGTCTTGCAGATGATGTGATAGCCGAACTGCGTCTCGATGATGTCGCTGACCTCGCCGTCCGTCATCGAGAACACGGCCTGATCGAACTCGGGCACCATCATGCCGCGGCCGAACCAGCCGAGGCTGCCGCCCTCTTTGCCGCTCGGGCACATGGAGTGCGCCGCCGCCTCATCCGCAAAGTCCTTGCCGCCGAGCACGCGCTCGCGGATGCCCGCGATCTTCGCCTTGGCCTCATCCTTGGAGGTCGCCGTGTCGCCGTCCGGCGTGATGAGGATGTGCTGGGCCAGCACGCGCTCGCCCTTCTCGTACTCGTCCTTGTGCGCCTCGAAGTGCGCCTGGATGTCGGCCTCGGTCGGCTCATCGACGCCGGCCACCGCCTTCTCGACCAGCTTGTCCACGCGCCGGCCGCGCTTCAGTTGCTCGCGGAAAGCGGCCTCGCCGGTCTTCTGCTGCGCCAGCGCCGCTGCGAACGCCTCGCGCCCGCCGACCTGCTGCACGATCTTCTCGACCTGCTCGTCGATCTCTGCCCCTGTCACCGGGATATCGAGCTTGCCGGCCTCGTCGAGCAGCAGCTTGGTGCCGATCGCCTGGTCGGTCGCCTTCTGGAGCAAACTCTGGAGCTGTGCGCGGATCTGCTCCTGCGACACGCCGTGCTCGGTGTAGAAACGGACAAGCCGCTCCAGCTCGAATTGGATCGCCTCTTCAGGAATGACCTGGCCGTTCACTTTGACTGTCTGCATGTGCGCCTTTCTTTACACGTGTGCTTCATTTGATGATAATCGCCTTTGAATCCCTGAGCGTGACGGTGCGGTTGAAGACCGGCTGGCCGGGCTTCGACTCGCGCGTGTCCGCACAAAAATAACCGATGCGTTCGAACTGGAACCGCTGGCCCGGAATCGCCTCTGCCAGCGCGGGTTCGCCGTACGCCGTGACCGTCTTGAGCGAGTCGGGGTTGATAAAGCCGAGGAAATCGCGCGTCTCGTCGCCCATCGGATCAGACACGGTGAAGAGCCGGTCGTAGAGACGCACAGGGAACGTCACCGCGTGCGCCGCCGAAACCCAGTGGATCGTGCCCTTGATCTTGCGCCCGTCGGCCGCGTTGCCGCCCTTAGAGTCCGGGTCGTACGTGCCGTGGATCTCGGCGATCGCGCCGGCCGCATCCTTCACGACGCCCGTGCAGGTGAAGAGGCACGCGCCGCGCAGGCGGACCTCCTGCCCCGGCGCCATGCGGAAATACTTCTTGGCAGGCACCTCCATGAAATCCTCGCGCTCGATCCACACCTCGCGGCCAAACGGGATCTTCCTCATGCCCGCTTGGGGATCTTCGGGATTGTTCGGCACCTCGGCCCACTCGACCTGCCCCTCGGGATAGTTGTCGATCACGACCTTGACCGGGTCGAGCACCGCCATGCGTCGCAGCGACCGCTTGTTCAGGTCGTCGCGCAAGCAGTATTCGAGCAGCGCCACATCGGTCTGGCTCTCGTATTTGGAGACGCCGATGCGCTCACAGAAATCGCGGATCGCCTCGGGCGTGTAGCCGCGGCGGCGCAGGCCGCACACGGTCGGCATGCGCGGATCGTCCCAGCCGTCCACGCGCTTCTCCTGCACGAGCTGCAAGAGCTTGCGCTTGCTCATCACCGTGTACGAAAGGTTCAGCCGCGCGAACTCGCGCTGCTGCGGGCGGATCTTCGTTCCGTTGCGTACCACGAGCAGGCCCATCTCGTCCATGCGGTCGATCACCCAGTCGTAGAGCGGGCGGTGCACCTCGAACTCGAGCGTGCACATCGAGTGCGTCACGCCTTCGAACGCGTCTTCGATCGGATGCGCGAAATCGTACATGGGATAGATGCACCACTTTTCGCCGGCGTGGTAGTGCGGCACGTGCATGATGCGGTAGATCACCGGATCGCGGAAATGGATGTTCGGCGAGGCCATGTCGATCTTCGCGCGCAGGCAGAGCGTGCCGTCCGCGAATTCGCCAGCCTTCATGCGGCGGAACAGCGCCAGATTCTCGGCGGGCGGCCGGTTGCGCGTCGGGCTTTCCTTGCCAGGCGCTGTCGGGATGCCGCGGTACTCTTTCCACTGCTCCTGCGTGAGGTCGCACACATACGCGTGGCCGCTGGCGATCAGGTTCTCCGCGATCCCGTACATTTTGTCGAAGAGGTCTGCGGCGCTGTAAAAGCCGTCTCCCCAGTCGAAGCCCAGCCAGCGGATGTCTTCCTTGATGCTTTCGGCATACTCGTCAGACTCTTTGGAGGGATTCGTGTCGTCCATGCGCAAATTGCACTGGCCGCCGAACTCCTTGGCCATACCGAAATCGATGCAGATGGCTTTCGCGTGGCCGATGTGGATGTAGCCGTTGGGCTCGGGCGGAAACCGCGTCACCACCTGCCCGCCGGTTTTTCCGGCCGCAACATCCTCCGCGATCCACTGCTTCAAAAAGTGCCGGCTCGTGTCCGACTCCGTCGCCTTCGTCTCGTCACTCATTTCGCAAACCTTTCGGGCCGTACGGGCGACCGGCGGGTCGCCCCTACGGCAACACCCGCGGATCCGCCCCTACGGCAACCACACACGCACATTCATCCTCTTGCGTCCCCATTGCATGGCCTCTGCATGAGAGGGGAACCAAAGATCCAGACATTTGCCTTTGATCGCGCCGCCGCGATCCTCCACTCTCCCGTAACCGTACCCCGGTATTTGGACGACCGACCCGAACGGCAGCACCGCCGTGTCGGCCGCAAGCGTCCCGTGCGCGGCGCGGGTGCCGCTCGCCGTGAAGCCGACCCGTTTAGGCTGGCCCTTGTTCGGGCCACTGCTAACCACTGCGGGCCCAAGCCCCAGCCAACTGCGCTCCCAACTGCAACAGATGCCGCAGTTGCAGTAGCCGGTCACCTCCATAGTCACTGTCTCTTATACACATCTGACGCTGCCGACGAATAGAGAGGTGTA
>CAYSXF010000263.1:0-6294 GCA_964434815.1 uncultured Lentisphaeraceae bacterium | reverse complement strand
ACGTTATCATGTGGCTGTGACCAATGTGGCTGTTCAGGGCGCCGCGCCAAGAATCGCTTTCTATTCCAATTACGCCTCAGCCACCAACGGCGATGCAGCGGCAAGCTGGCCGCTGGCTTTGCTGACGAACGGGTACTATTTTGCGGCGCAAGACACGGGCACGGGGTACATTCAGGTTTCGCGTCCCGTCACAAATAGCGCGAATGTGACCTACACGCTGGTGTATCGCAAGGCCAATCAGGTGACGCCGAATACCCTGACTGTGCGAAACGCCGGAAGCACAAACAACTTCCCCCTCCTCGAAGGTATCGACCGGGCTGTCGTGGCGAACGACGCGCCTGAAGGACAACTTTTCACCGGATGGCAGGTGACGCCGGCCGGCTCCGTGCTCGGCTTCGGGTTCGACGCCTCGCAGGCGGATACCACGGTCACGATGCCCGATCACGCGGTCACGCTGACGGCGCAGTACGAGGCCGGGTCGCGCATCATCCGCACAGCGGGCGCGTTGGCCTTCGGCAATGTGCGGCTGAACGCGTCTTCGCAAAAAACCCTGACGGTATTCAACGACGGAAACAGCCCTCTCGCGGTGACCTCGATCGAGTGCCCTGAGCGTTTCAGCGCCCTTCCGACAAACTTTACGGTGGCGGCACATGGCAGCACCGCAGTGACAGTGACGTTCAACCCGTTGGCTGAGCAACCGTATGAGGGAACGGTCACACTCGATTCGGACAAGACCGGCGGAACCAACACGGTGGCATGCAGCGGAAACGGGATCGTCAATCAGCCTCCTGTCATGACAGGCAAATCGCCCGCAGGCGATCCTGCGGCGGTCACGGAGGGGGCATCGTCGACCTTCAGTGTGACTGCCAACGACAGCACCGACCCGGACACGGCGCTGAGAGGCATGGTTTCGGTGAGCTGGTATGTGGGTGACCAACTGATGCTGGAGTACAAAACGGGCGCACCGAACGCCATCACCAGCTCGTACACACTCAAGACCGATGCGTCCACCGTACAAGGGGTCACGAACAGAGATTTGATCGTGAGAGCGGTTGCGCTGGACAAGCAGGGCGGCACGAACGAAACCAGTTGGACACTGCGGGTCAATAACGCGCCGGTCGCACAGACGATTACCTTCCCGGCTATAGCCGTGAAGGCGTTGGAAGACGCCGATTTCTCGCCGGGAGCAACGTCGTCCTCGGGAGTGCCCGTCATTTATACAAGCGCCAATACGAACGTCGCCGAAATCGTCGGCGATCAGATCCACATCGTCGGCACCGGCACGTCCATCATCACCGCGAGTCAGCCGGGCACAGCGGATTTCAAAGCCGCCGCGCCTGTGAAGCGGACGCTGACGGTCAGTGTCCGAGTGACCGCGACCGTGTCGGGGGGAATCGGCGGCACGGTGAGCGGCAGCGGCGTTTACCTGCCTGGCGCAAGGGTCACGCTGACAGCCAGGCCTGCCTCCGGATACACGTTCCTGCGCTGGGATGACGGCCTTCAGACGGCCTCGCGGATCATTACGCTGGCCGGCGGCAATGTGAATCAGACGGCGTATTTCGGGCTCACGGCGGCGATCCCCGCGCCGGTCATCGGCGGTGTCGGAGCGCAAAGCGCGATGGTGGGCGTTTCGTTCAACCTGCCTTTGGATGTCACGTCGGGCAGTCTGCCGAAGGTCACGGTGACCGGGCTTCCGTCGGGGCTCGCGTATAACGCGGCAACAAAGGCGATCACCGGCGTTCCGACCGCAGTCACAACCACGGACAAGACGGTGATTATCAGCGCGAGGAACGACGCAAACCTGACTAACGTCACGCAGACATTCACGATCGCTGTCGCGCCGCTGCCGACGTGGGCGTATGGCACCTTCGACGGCTATGTGGAGGATCTCGCGCTGGGCAAAGGGGCGGCGTCGATGAGTAAGACGCTGCCGGGTAGCCAATTCTCAGGCAAGTTCACGGTTGGCGGAACAAACTACACGTTCAGCGCGGCCTCGTATACGAATCGCGATGCGGACGGAACGTTCTGGCTTGCGACTCAAGCGAAAGCTTCGGTCGGCAAAGCAGAGCTTCCGTTGCTCTTGTCGGTGCGGGTGCCCGTAGCCACGGGCTTGGAGGGCAGCGTGACGCAGACCCTGTCTGTCGTGGAGGGCAGGTTCGTAGAAGGGCTGGACGATCTGGGCGATATCTCCATCAAGCTCTATCGCAACGTTTGGAAAGACGCGGGAACGGCCTCTGTGGCGACGAACTACACCGGATACTATACGGCCACCCTGCCGCGCGAAGACGGCTATGGCAGCGGCTACCTCACGATCACGGTGGACAAGGTGGGCGGGGTGAAGACGAGCGGCAAGTTGGCCGACGGAACGGTCGTGTCCATGAGCAGCGTGTTGGACGTGGACGAGGCCGGCCGGTTCTGGACGGTGCTCTACACCGTGCCGGCGGCTTACACGTATGGCGGCGGCCTCTTCGGGCTGGTGGAGTTCGTCAAGCCGGCAGACGGAAGTCCGGTCTTTGTGCGACTTCTGGACGCGCAGCCCCTGCTCTGGAGCAACCAAAGCCCGCTGGCGACGGCAACGTATGGCGACGGGTTCTCGCGCGAGCCCAAAATAGCGGGCGGCTGGTATGACAAAACCGGCAATTTGTATGCGTATTACGCGAACAAGGATCTGTCGGTCGGCATGGAGCCGGGTGCGGATGCGCCGGTTCTGACGGTTGGCACCAACCGCTACGAATCCGCATGGTGGAGTCCGGACGGGCTTTCGCTGTTCGCCGTCACGAATACGGCTGGCACGCTGACCGGAATCAAAGCGCCGGCAGCCGCGTCGCCGGTTTATGCCGATGGCGCATGGGCGTACGGTAACGCCGAAAATACGGTCGGACTGACCTTCGCGCTGACGCGAGCGACGGGCATCTTTAGCGGGTCGTCTAAGGCGTGGTTCGATTACGCCGCGACGCACACGTCGAAGCCGGTCGCATACCAAGGCGTGATTACGCCTGTGCGGGAGTATATGGACGACGGAGTTGGCGGCCGCGGCTTCTTCCTGTGGGCGGATAAGGGGCAGTACCAGAACGCTCAGAATAGGACGACTTCATATTCGTTCAACTGGTCGTATGATTTTGTGATTGAAACAGCAGACCAGAATTAGGAATAATGTGAACTGGATTCACATCACTCGCCTTGCCAAGAGTTAAAAGGCAAGGCGAGCTTTTCTATATTATCGCCTTTAGGCGGGACAAGGGTACCGGCAGTATGATTCTCAAGATGGAATTAAGAGCGGGTTCACGCACGGTCGCAACGCATTTACTGATGGTGTTGGCGCTCGGCTTGGGCTGTTCGAAAGAAACAACCCGGAGCCAGCCGCCGCCTGAAGCGAAGAGTGCGTCGAATGCCGCTGATGCCGCGAAGGAGTCGCGCACAAACGGTTCGGAAAAAACATTGGTCGAGATGTTGCCGGACGATGTGGTTGTGGCTGTCAACGGTGTCGCTCTGACCAAAAAACAGCTCGAAGACGGGTTTACTCAGGCCTATCAGCGGATGTCGCAGATGCCGCGGATGAGCAAGGGCAAACTCGCGGCGTTCAGGCAGTACCTTGGCAGGAGCATGATTCCGGGTTTTATCAACCGTCAACTCATGGTGCAGGAGGCTCGCCGCACGGGCATTCTCGGGCCGGCTGACATAAAGACCGCGACCGATGAGTGGATCCTGCATGCCGCGAAACTAGCGGGGAAACCGGTTTCCGCGTTCTTGGAACAGGTGCCTGGCGGTGCGGCATCGCTGAGGAAAGAGGCCGAGGAGAGCGTGCTGATAGACGCGATGATCGCGACGAACGTGCTTCCCAAGGTGAACGTGACAGACAGGTTCGTCGAGAAAACGATCAAGGCGATTAAAGAGGAGAACGCTGCGGCCGATGCCACCAACGCGCTGAAGGTCGCGCGGCTGAACACGTTGCGCGAGCAGATTCTGGCGGGGGCTGATTTCGGCAAGCTGGCGGACATCAACTCGCAGTGTCCGCGGTCAGCGCCCGGCAACAACGGATACTGGGGGGAGTTCGACCGCAGAGAGTTAGCCGACAAGAAGATGCAAGACGCTGTCACCAAACTGAAGCCCGGTGAGCTTAGCGAGGTTCTTTCTGACGACGAGGGTTTCCATCTCGTCAAGGTGCTGGCTCGCACCGGAGCCGCCGCATCGGAATCTTTCACGTTAGCCCACATCATGTTGGAGCGGGAGCCGGCCTTGGAAATGGCGGTCCCCTCAGATTTGAAGAAGCAGTTGATCGAACAGAGGAAGGACGAAACGACAAGGCAGTTCATTGAAGCACTGAAAGCGAAGGCGGTGATCACCTATCCGAATGGCACCAATTTTTGGCCCAAGGTGAGCCAAAAGCCAGCGGGTCTTTCAGCGAAAACATCCCCTCTGAAAAAATGAGCGACACAGGGAGCCGCGTTTCCCCAACAGGCTCCAGCATTTCGGCAACGGATTCAAAGGATAAGGAGCATCCTATGAAGCAAAGCACACAGAAGCAGTGGTTAGCAAGGATCGGTGCGAGAGGGCTCTCTCTGGCCGTCGCGTGCGGGTTTTTTGCCTGTTTGATTCAGACGGCTGCCGCCGTGACGGGCGACAGCAAAACGAGCGCTGCTGCGATCACCGTCAAGGCAACCCAGCAGAGCAAGACGGTCACCTTGGTCGAGGACAGCGAATCGGGCACGGGCGTCTACTATTTCAAAGTCAGCCTGAAAAGCGGCACGGGATATACGTTCTGGTCGTCGGGAAGCGCTTCCGTGTCCGCCTACATGGGTGCCTGGGACAGTGACTTGGGAGCAATCAACAGCGACTTCTCATCGAGCGTGACCTATGACGGGTTGAATTTCTGGATGGCGGTCCATCCGGAGGACTGGTGGGATGGTATGGTGTCGGGCACGTACTACCTGGTCATCGAGGGCGATGCGGGGGCTAGCGTGACGCTTAACTGGGTGCAGGGCGCAAACGAGGAGCCGATCCCGCCGGGCAGTCCCGATAATCCGAAACCGATCACGGTAGGCACGGCGGCCGGGGCTGTATCGGCCTCGCTGCTGACGGATGCGTACTATTTTCAGGCGACGCTGGCTGCGGGCAAGAAGTATAAATTCTGGACAACCGGAGGCACGGCCGATAACGGCGGTTTCACGATTGATTTCGAACCGGTCGGCGATGGGGTCGCGATGCCTACTAGGATCGATGTCGAAAATGACGACGCATTTAACGACATCATGGTACTGGTTCCCTCAGAAACGGGAGCCTATCTCCTCAAGGTGATGGGTGCGGATTCGGCGGGTTTCGCCTTCCACTATCAGGTGGTGCCCGCGCGACTGCCTGCGGCGCATACCGATGTGATTGCGCTGGGCGCTCCGACCCTCGCTGGCGTGGCGAGTGATCCCTTTGATGCCGGTGCGCGGAACAACCCCGCAAGCGGATTCTACGATCAGGTCATCGATGAGCAGCTTTTCAGCGTGAGTTTGGAGAAAGATGCGCGGTATGTGTTCGAGACGTCTGGCGATGCTGCGCCGAACGGTTTGGTGATGGAGATCTACGACGCCACGGGGGCAATCTTGTTCGCGAACCGTCAGAAAGCGCCCGGCGACACGCAGACGCTGATCGCGTTTCAGGCGCCGGCGGCGGCAACCTACTGGGTGGGCGTCTGCCAGGACATCGACGAGCCTGTCAGCACGGTCTCCTGCACGCTCTCGGCCCGCAAGCTTGCGGCGAACGAAGCCGGGCAGGAAGACGCTTGGGATACGGGAGACGATACGCTGTCAGGCGCGTCAGCGCTGGCGCCGGTGCCGGGAATTGCGGGAGGCGAAGGGGCCAGCCACGGGCCGCACACGCTGGGGCTGACGGATTGGGCCGACTGGTTCCGGATCGACGCGCGGCAGGGCGTGTCTTACGAACTCAAGGCGGTTGTCACGAACGACATGCAGGGGCTGGCGCTCGCGGCCGTCATCTATTCGGTCAGCGGGACCGCGCTTACTAAAATTCAAGAGATCACCAACCTCACCGCAGGTGCGACTTTCACGGCGGCGAAAAACGGCAGCTACGCCATGCGCGTGGCTGTCGCCGACGGGCAAGGCGTGGACTACGCGTACACACTGACCTCGCTGGCGTACAAGACGGGCGTGCAGCTGGGCATGCTGCGTGTGGACATCGGCGGACCGACGGCGGCTGACGGCGGACAGTGGTCGCTGGCGGATGGCACGAAGTATCCGGGCGGAGCGACTGTGCTGCTGCCTGCGGGTTCCCAGACCGTCACATTCAATC
>CAYSXF010000262.1:0-6295 GCA_964434815.1 uncultured Lentisphaeraceae bacterium | reverse complement strand
AAAGGCGGATGGGAAGCTATTTATCTATTGACTCCGGCTCTAGGATGAGTGACCCTGGTTTTTCCGAGGCTCCAAGTGGGTCGGCGCATTGACGCACAGAGGTTCTGTGTGTATAAGCAATAGCCATGACTAAGATGATGCTGATTGCGGCGGGTGTGATCTTCGTTTACGTGAATCTTGTACACCTTCTGGCTCTGCGGAAGAAGGACAATGGGCTGATGGATGCCGCCTGGGGTTTGGGGTTCATTCTCGTCGCCCTGTTCACTCTCGGCGCGGCGGACGGCCTGGATGCGCGCCGGATCCTTCTCGGGGCGCTGGTGCTGGTATGGGGAGCACGCCTCTCGCTGCACATTCTGATCCGCAACACCGGCCGCAAGGGCGAGGATTTCCGCTACCGGAACTGGCGCGAAACCTGGGGCCGCTGGTTCTATGTCCGCAGCTACTTTCAGATCTACCTGCTGCAGGGAACGGTTATGTTCTTCGTCTGTGCCCCGATCCTGCTCATCAACGCCCGGCGCGGCGGGCCGCTCGGTCTGCTCGACGCTCTCGGGTTTTCCGTCTGGCTGCTGGGTTTTCTCTTCGAAGCGGGGGGCGATTACCAGTTGCTGCGATTCACATCGAACCCCGCCAACAAAGGGCGTGTCATGCGCTATGGCGTTTGGCGTTTCACCCGGCATCCCAACTACTTCGGCGAAGCGACGCTCTGGTGGGGCTGCTTCTTGATTGCGCTCAACGTGCCGGGTGGAGGATGGGCCCTGATCAGCCCGGTTCTGATCGGCTTCCTGCTCTTGTACGTGTCCGGCATCCCCATGCTGGAAGCCAAGTACAAGGACCGTCCCGAATACCAGGAATATCAGCGAACCACCTCCGCGTTCTTTCCGTGGTTTCCCCGGAAGCCGTAAGCCATGCTGCGCAAGATACTCAACTCCGGAAGTAAGAGACGGTTTCCTGGGAGTGAAAGCGAATGCAAAGAAAGAACAATGAACCAATGAGACGATTGCTATGCCTGATCAGTGCGGGGTTGATCTGCGGGGGATGCTCGTCAGTCTCCCCGCGACAGTACGAAAAAGAGCAGCCGGTGCTCGATCTGAGCCGCTACCTGAACGGTTCGCTGGAAGCGTGGGGTCTGTTCCAGAACCGGAAGGGGGAGGTGGTGAAACGGTTCCACGTCAAGATGGTCGGTACGTGGAGCAACAACGTCGGTCGGTTGGAAGAGGATTTCGTTTACTCCGATGGCGCCACTCAACGGCGCGTCTGGACGATTACCCAGCAGGACGCCAATCACTACACCGGAACGGCGGGCGACGTCGTGGGGGTCGCGCAGGGCGAGGCCTTCGGCAATGCCCTGAACTGGCGCTACACGCTGGCCCTGCCGGTCGGCAAGACGGTCTACAACGTGAAGTTCGACGACTGGATGTTCCTGATGGACGATAAAATCATGATCAACCGCGCCACCATGAGTAAATGGGGCTTCCGGTTGGGAGAGGTCACACTGGCGTTTCAGAAACTGCGCAACGAGAAGTGACCGTTGCCCGGTCAGGACCGACTCGGAATTGAAGCCCTATAGGTCGATATGTCGAACTTGGACTTGCAGCCATTGTAGCTCATGTAGCGGATCTTGCCGAAGATCGGACGCTCGCCCCACGCGCGGTCGTGGACGCCGCCGATGGACCAGGCCGCTCCCGCGTAGCCGTTCGGATCGCGCCCGTCGATTTCATACCGATCGTTCAGGTCGATCACCGTCTGTAGCGCTTCCTCGGGTGACCGGGTCCATTCCAGGATCTTCTTGGCCCAGTACATGCGCAGGTAACTGTGCATTTTGCCGGTTTGCACCATCTCCTGCTGGGCCGCGTTCCAGAGATCGTCGTGCGTCTCGCCCGCTTCGAGGCGGTCGCGCGGGTACCCGTAGGGCCGCGCATCGCGCGCATGGTCGGACAGCGTGCGCCGGGCCCAGGCGGGGAAACCCTGACACGTGTCGTAGTGCGGGTTGTAGAGACAGAAATTGTCCGCGAGCTCGCGCCGGACGATCAACTCCTCCAGGAAAGCATCCCGGGCAGCCGGGGCGGCCCCGGCCGCATTCACCTCCAGCGCCACCCGCTGGGCGGAGACCTGTCCGAAGTGGAGGTAAGGCGACAGGTGCGACAACCCGTCGATGGCAGGATTACGGCTTGCTTCCGGATAACCGTTGAGTTTGTTTTTGAGGAAATCCCGCAGGACCCGCAGCGCGGCGGAGGAACCCGGGATGAGACCCGGCACTTCGCCGACCGAGCGGTCGACCCGGAGGCTTTGTTGGACAGCGACCCAGTCCGCGGGGCCGGGGTCTTGCGGCCAGGCATACGGGTGACGCCGCAGGGCCGGGATGGGCGTGAGGAAGTCCGGCAGCAACTTGCGGAGCTTCGGACGCAGGGTGTAGGCGCCGTACTCCTGCTTCGGCGAAGCGTGCCATGCGGGGACGATGTTGTGGGCGTCCACCTCGACCGCCGGCACGCGCAGGGCGGCGGCCACTTCCGTGCGCCAGCCGGTCTTGATGCGCAGAGGGTCAAAGTCCGTGACCACCAAACCCGCCCCGATACGCCGGGTAAAGGCGGGCACCTCGCGCCCGGGATCGCCCCGCAGCAGGACGAAGCCGATGGCCCGGTTCCGAAGTGCCCGTTCGGTTTCCGCCAGTCCGCGCAGCATGAATCCGTACTGGCGCAGCGTGGCGCCGAGAAAGACCGGCGCAAGGCAGAAGGCGGTCACGAGGGGGACTCCGCGGGTGCACGCCTCCCTTTGCGCGTGAAGGAGTGCCCAGTTATCGTCGGCGCGCTGGTCGCGGCTCATCCAGTAGAGCACAGGACCGGGCGCCGCTTCCCTGCACCCGTTCAGGGATCGGATCCGTTCCGGGTGAAGAGTAGGTAGCAGGACTTTACGCATGGTTGCGGAGCTTCAACTCCATCGGATGAGGGTTGAGATAGTATTGGTCCTTGAGATACTCGATGCCGTGTTTCGCCACGTAATGCCTCAGCATCGTCACCGGCACAATCAGCGGCACGAGTTCCCGGTGATAGTCCTCAATGATGCCGGCCAACTCCTTCCGATCCGCATCGTCCACGACATCGCGCAGGAATCCCAGCATGTGCTGGAGGATGTTCGTGTGCTTGCGGACTGTGGCAAGGGTTTTCAGCGCCCGCATCAACTTGGCCTCGTAGTGCGGGATGTAGCCCCGCGCGGTCCTGGCCTTCAGTCCGGCGAGGTCGCGCCCCATCTCCCGCATCAGCGTCTCGTGATGCGACTGGATCAGCAGCTTGTTCCGCGCGTGAAACGTCATCAGCGTTGAGAGGGTCGGGTTGGCGCGGACGGCCTGACGGTAGCGCCAGAGCGTGAACACCCGCTCGATGAAGTTTTCACGCAGGTCCGGATCGTTCAGCCGCCCCTCGTCTTCGCACGGCAAGTTTGGGAAATGCGCCAGGAAGGCTTTTGCGAACAGGCCCGGCGCCTTGCCGGAAAAACCTCCCTGCCCGTTGTAAACCTTGACCTTCTCCATGCCGCTACTGGGCGAGCGGGACTTGAAAATGTAGCCGCACAGGTCTTCCTGCTCCAGTTCGATGACGCGCTTCGCGGACCAGGCCGTCAGGCGGTCTGTGTGATCAATGCCGGTGCGAGTCGTCACAAGCCGGGGATGGGCGGGGTCGCCGACCAGGTGCATGGACTCGCGCGGAACGCCGAGCCCGCACTCGACCTCGGGGCAGACGCCGACGAATTCAAAATACCGCCCGAGCGTGTCCGTGATGAAGTGATCGTGCTTATGCTGCCCGTCGTAGCGGACCGGCTCACCGAGGAGGCACTTGCTGACACCGATCCGGATCTGGTCCATACCGCACCTCAGTTCGGCACATTGAGGGCTTGTTCCACCGCTGCGATCAGTTCCTTGTCATCGGGCTTCGTACGGCTGCCGAACCGCCCGACGATCGCGCCGTCCCGCCCGACCAGGAACTTGTTGAAGTTCCACGAAATCGAGCCCCCGAACTGGGGGTTGGTCGCCTTCGAGGTTAGAAACGCATAGAGCGGGTGGATCTCCTTGCCCTTGACGGATATCTTGGAGAACATCGGGAACGTCACGCCATAGGTCAGCGTGCAGAAGTTCTTGATTTGGACCTCCGTTCCCGGTTCCTGCCCCAGGAAGTCATTCGCCGGAAAGCCGAGGACAACCAATCCGCGGTTCGTGTAGGTGGTGTACAGTTTTTCCAGCCCCGCATACTGTCCGGTGAAGCCGCACTTGCTGGCCACGTTGACAATCAATAGCACCTTGCCCTTGAAGGCTGACAAGGGGACCGCTTTCCCGTCAATATCCTGCATTGTGAAGTCATAGATATTCGTCATGGCCGCCTCCCCCTGTATACAAAATCCCGCCACCCACCATCCCACCGCCAACCCGATCGCCAGCAATCGCTTCATGGCACACCTCCTGAATCCCGGACTATCTCGAAGCACTTCTTATTCAAAGGGTACCTGATCCGGGACCGTGATGACAGCTTTACTTGCATCCTTTGCCGGTGCTGGTAAACTCTCGCTTATGTTGCAGGCCCAATCCAGAATCGCCGTGGTCGGCGCCGGTGTCGCAGGCCTCACCGCAGCCTACCTCCTGCAGCCTGTCATCGCGTCACCCTCTTTGAGAAGAACGACTACGCCGGCGGACACACTCACACCGTTGTTCTTCCCGACGGCCCCGACCAGGGCACGCCGGTGGACACGGGGTTCATCGTGATGAACCATCGTAACTACCCGCTTCTGACGCGGTTGCTCGATCAACTTGACGTTCCGCTGCGCGACAGCGAGATGTCGTTCAGCTATTGGGACCAACTCAGTGGCTTGCAGTACTCGGGCGGTGGACTGAACGGCCTTTTCGCCCAGCGGCGCAACCTGTTGCGTCCGGCCTTCCTCCGCATGGTGCGCGAGATGTTCCGTTTTTTCAAGGAGGCGGAGCGCGACCTGGCCGCCGGCGGACTCCGGGAGCAGACGCTCGGCGACTATCTCAGGCGGGGCGGATACTCGGACCTGTTTGTCCGGCACCACCTTATCCCCATGGCGGCGGCCATCTGGTCCACGCCCGACGACCGGATGATGGAGTTTCCGGCTGAATCGTTTCTGCAGTTCTTTCATAACCACGGCTTGTTGACGGTCAATCAGCGCCCGCAATGGCGGACGGTGGTGGGCGGCAGTCACAGTTACGTCAAACGCATGCTCGCGGATTTCAAGGGTGAGGTTTGTCTGTCCGCTCCCATCGCGTCGGTTCAGCGCTTTGAGGATCGCGTTGCCCTGGCCACGGCGACCGGCCCGGCAGGCGAGTTCGATGGGGTGGTCATCGCCGCGCACGCCGACGAAGCGCTGGGCATGCTGGCAGACCCATCCGCCGCCGAACGCCGTCTGCTGGGCGCCTGGATGTATCAACCCAATGAGACCGTGCTCCACACGGACGCCTCCGCGATGCCGCCGTTGCGCCGGATCTGGTCGTCCTGGAATTACACCCGGGAACGCGGCAGCGATCCGGCGGGCCCGGCCGCTTTGTCCTATTGGATGAACCGCCTGCAGGGACTGCAGACGCGCACCCCGCTGTTTGTATCCCTCAACCGCCGCGCCCCGTTGGCGGCGGACCGCGTCATCCTGCGCACGGTCTACCACCATCCGACGTATTCCCGCGAAGCGCTCGCCGCCCAGGGGGAACTGCCCGCGCTCAACGGGATGCGCCGCACCTGGTATTGCGGAAGTTACTTCGGATACGGGTTCCATGAGGATGCGGTTCGCTCCGCGGTCGAACTGGTTCGGGGCTTTGGGTTGGACCTGTGAAATCGCGCCTGTACATCGCCAACGCCATGCACGCCCGCTATGCGCCGGTGCCGCACCGTTTTCGTTACCCCGTCTTCACGTTCGCCTTCGACCTGGATGAGTTGCCGCAACTCGACCGCGAGGTCCTCGGGTTCGGCTACAACCGCCCGGCCTTGGTATCCTTGTATGATCGGGACTACCTGCGCGGGGAGGGGACCATCCGGGAGCGGCTGATGCGATTCCTGCGGGAGGCGGAATGCGATGACGGCGTCGCGCGAGTGGAACTGCTGACCATGCCGCGCATGTTCGGCCACGTGTTCAACCCTGTGAGTTTTCACTACTGCTACCGGGCGGATGGGTCCGTGCGCTGTATCGTCGCGGAAGTCAACAACACCTTTGGCGAGCGCCACCTCTACGTGCTGCGCCAGCCGGAAGGCGACCCCGCTGGTTTCCCGCTACGGTTCCGACACGACAAGCAGTTCCATGTCTCGCC
>CAYSXF010000261.1:0-6308 GCA_964434815.1 uncultured Lentisphaeraceae bacterium | reverse complement strand
GCCGTAGATCGTGTGCAGCGAGCCGTCGAACCGCGACCAGTGCCCCGGCGGCGAGCTTTTGCGTATCGTGGCGTCCGCCAGCGCGCGCAGCTCGCGGTCAACCCGCTCCAGGCCGACCCGGTTGAGCGCGGAGAGGGCGAAGAGGCCGAAGCCGGACAGCAGCAGGCCCGACAGCACCACGCAGAGCAAGCCGATCTTGAGGCGGAAGGAGTGGAGGCTCATGCGCCCTCCGTCTTTCTGAACCGGTAGCCCACGCCGCGCACGGACTCGATGAGCGAGGGGGCGTCCGGCTCGTCGATCTTGGAGCGCAGCCGCCCGACGCAGACTTCCACGAGGTTGGTCTGCGGATCGAAGCCGAAGCCCCACACGTGTTCGAGGAGCTGCACGCGCGTGAAGACCCGGCCGGGCGAGCGCATCAGGAACGCCAGCAGCGTGAACTCGCGCGGCGGCAGCAGGACTTCCTGCTCCCCTCGTCGGACGGTGCGGTCGATGAGGCTGACCGCCAGGTCGCCCGACCGCAGCACGCTGAGCGGATCGCCCGCCGTGCGCCGTAGCACGGCCTGAACCCGCGCCAGCAGCTCGTCAACGAAAAACGGCTTCACAATGTAGTCGTCCGCGCCGAGGTTCAGCCCCTCGATCCGCTCGTTCATCTCCGAGCGGGCCGTGACCAGAATGACAGGCACCGCGTTCTTGCGGTCGCGCAGACCCCTCAGAATGCTCAGCCCGTCGCGGCCCGGCAGCATGATGTCGAGCACGATCAGGTCGTACGACTCCGTATACGCGAGCGTGTAAGCCTCGTTGCCGTCATGACTGACCGTCACCTTGAACCCGTGCTCTTCCAGGCCTTTGGCGACGAACCCCGCCAGTTTCTTCTCGTCCTCGACCACAAGGATAGTCATGCCAAGAACAATAGCACGCCGGGCGCCGCACAGCCAAGCCGCGAAAAATGACGGTTTGGTTATTCAAGGGTGTGGTGGGGCAGAATACAGAAGTCAGAGTGAACCGAAAGCGAATATCTGGCAAGCCGGTGGCGCGGGCTCTCCAAGCACTGTTGATCCGACACCAAATTTAACACTTGAGAGATGTTATCGTCTATGAACGATGATCGGGCTTTACGCAACATTATGCGCTGGCGCAAGGCCAGATTTGAAAACCGATTGAAAATGACCGATAGACATCGGACGTGCCGTGTATTACACTTGAAATGTCTGGTTTTTCTGCGATTTTCTTGCACCGGACATGTGCCTGATCGTGCGAACAGCCAAGTGTAAGGCAGTGCGAAAATGGATGAGAAACCGACAGTCTATCTTGAGACGACCATCCCCAGTTTCTTGACGGCAAGACCCTCGAACAATCTGGTTGTGGCCGGGAAACAGGAAGTCACCCGCCAGTGGTGGGAGACCAGGAGAGAGAAGTACCAACTCTTCATATCCCAATACGTGCTGGACGAGGCGGCTGGCGACGACGAAACGGCGGCCGCAAGAAGGGCCGATGCAATCCGCGACATCGACGTTCTGGAGGTTGACGAGGAGGTCATCCGACTGACCGTTGCGATCCTTTCGACAGGCCTGATTCCAGCTAAGGCGCAAACAGATGCAGCGCACATGGCTGTGGCTGCTCGGCATGGCATCGATTTCCTGATCACATGGAACTGCGTTCACATTGCGAACGCGGAGATTCTTGCGAAGATCAATTTCGTTGTCGCGGCGGCTGGTTACGACCTGCCGACCGTGTGCACGCCGGACGAACTCTTTGGAGGTGAAGAGGATGAAAACTGATTCAATTGTGGCCGAAGTCCGACACCAAAGACAATCAGTCCTCATGTCCTATGATGGGGACTTCGAGCGGATGTCTCACGACGTCATGCTCCGCCAGTGGTCAAGCGGTCACCGGGTTGTATCCCGAGGTAAAAAGACCGCCCAACAAAATGTTGCGCCTAACGCCTACCCGCTTCACAGGCAGGCTTAGGTGAGCATCGCTGTTGGACGAATAGAATGAGACGATTGATCCTATTCGCTTTGTTGATCACAGTATCGGCCAACGCTGATGAGATGAGCGGCTTTTGGCAGGGCTTTCCGAAAGACGGCTTTTCCAACAAGCTTTCCAGTTACGGATACGACAGAAGCTATGCGCGCACTGCTACGGTGGCCTTTGTCGATCAGGCAGTGCAAGACCTGGCGACCAACACCCTCAAGCGCCGCATGGAGGAATACGTCTGCGTCGTGTATTACATGGACAGGACAAACGTAACTGCACGATTAGGCGGTCTGGTAAGAGACCCCTCGCCCGCAATCCAGCGTGCTGCGAGAAGTGTCAGAAGCGAAATCCAGGCGCTCGATAAGGAGAAAACAAAGAAACCGGGGGCATTGGATTAGAAATCCGGCCTTAGACAAACAGGCGTTTCGGCATGAGAGAGAACAAACTGTTGGCAGAATGAAATGACCACGAGAGTAAAATACGCCCTTATACAACTGGTGTCCATTTCCGTGCTACTTGCTTTCATGGTTGCGAGTAACATACTGATCCCTCAGTATCCTTGGTTAGGGCTTATCCCTATGTTTCTGACTGCCTTTATCAGTTTGAAATTAAGCCGCACGTGTCTTTGCCCTAAATGCCGTAACCCTGTCGGCGAAGGCCCGGTTTTTGAATTTGCAGGCATTAAGACAAATTATCATACTCCATGGCCCGCAAAGAAATGTCGTTTTTGTGGGGCCGAGATCAATCAGAAAACGTACCAGCAAGCTTGCGGAACGCGCTAGTGCGCGATCATTGCCTGCAACGCCGGGGCTGCGATACATGGTCTACATCTCAACCGACTGTTGCCGAGTACGTCTACTTCGGCGTCAGGAGCGGGATCACTTGCTGACGGTTGCGGCGGTAGACATGGAAATCGCTATCGAGTGTCAGGATACGGTGCTTCGGATAAAGTTCAGACATCCTGACAAGGCAGGCGTCCGCCAGCGACATGGGGACATTTGAGTACTTCCGAAGCAGGTCGCACACGGGCGCGATCTCTTCGTTCAGACAAAAGACGCTTTTGAGCCCGCCGGCTTTCAGCATCCCGGTGATCTGCGCTACACCGCCCGTCGTTGTCCGCAAAAGAAAGACCGCTTCGGAAAGCGCCGCCTCGCAGGTGAGCAGGGGGCCTGACGCCTGCTTGAGTTGTTCTACCGTCCACGCATGGTAGGTGTCCCGCGCATTAATGAGCGCCACGATGGGGCCTGCGTCGATGATGACGGGCGGCCTCATTTCCCATAGCCTTCCATGTGTCGGGGGTGAGACGACAGATCGCTTGGCCCTTCTACGGTGCCGGAATACTCCCTGACACAATCGTAGGCGGACGGTTCAGCGGCCTTAGACTGGTCTTCATCGATGTACTTCAGCACGGCTGTCCGGATCAGCTCCGACCGCGACGTCTGGTGTTTCTCGGCAGATGCGCGAAGCCTGCGTTCAAGCGCCTGCGGCATCTTGAGTGTGACGGTTGTCATGGTTGCCTCCGAATGGTATTACCGTTTGATATGAATGGTAACACCTGAAGGACGCGGAGTCAAGTGGCGCAACGCTATGTGACGCAACGCTATGAGATGCCTCCTAACTTGGCGGTATTACCGGTATATGCGTAAGATGACAGAACCGTCATTTAGCCGTGTGCCTCCTGTCATTGTTAATCCGTTATTGTTATTGCCATCGGTAAGAGTATTCTTTGCAAACCCACAGGAGCGGAATCATGAGCAACGCTTTACATGGCGACATAAGTCAGCGCCTTTTCGGAAAACCGGCCGGCGCGGGAAGCCGCGCCGCTCCAAATCCGTCGGGCACTTGTGCTGCCGAGCAAATAGGAAGAGGCGTCGCGGCCTTCATCTGCGCATTCGGACTATCGGCAGGATACGTTTGGGCAGAGCCGCAGGCTGCGCCGAAAATGGCTCTGATTCCCGCAGGCACGTTCGAGATGGGCGACCACCACGGCTTCGTGGACACCAAGCACGGCAGCGATGAGACGCCGCTCCACACGGTGCGGCTCGACTCTTACTACATCGGCATCTGCGATGTGACGACACAGGAGTACTGCGAGTTTCTCAACGCGGCGCTCGCGCAGCGGCTGATCGAGGTGCGCGGCGGCGGAGTCTATCTCGTAGGCGGCAGCGACCTGCTGTGCGACACGCGCCAATCCTCGCCATCGAGCGAGATCGGTTGGAACGGCAAGCGGTTCTCTGTGCTCGACAAGAAAGAGCGCCATCCGATGGTCTGCGTGCGCTGGCACGGCGCGGCGGTTTATTGCAACTGGCTGAGCGCGCAGGAGAAGCTGCCGATTTGTTACGACACGAAGTCCTGGGACTGCGATTTCAATAAGAGCGGGTATCGCCTTCCGACCGAGGCCGAGTGGGAATACGCAGCGCGCGGCGGGCAAAAAAAGAGTCCTTATTACAATTACCCGTGGGGCGATGACGCCGATCCGCTGAAAGCCAATGTTCCGGAATCGCGCAATCCGTTCCGCGTCGGCGCGCGGCCGTCGGCGCCGCCGTCCGGATATCGGGCCTCCACGGGGCCGGGTGGCGAAGCGTGGCGCACGGGCGCGCTGCCGCTGACCACGCCGGTCGGGTTCTTCAACGGCTCGCTGCGGCGCAAAGCGGACTTCGGCTGGCCGGGCGTGCAGGAGACTTTCCAGACAGCGAATGGTGCGAACGGCTTTGGTCTCTTCGACATGTCCGGCAACGTGTGGCAATGGTGTACGGAGTGGTACGAGCGGAATTACTACGCTTTCTCTCCTGCCGAGAATCCGCCCGGCCCGGCCCAGGGCAGTCCGATGCCGGACGGCAAGGTCTACCGCTGTATGCGCGGCGGCAGTTGGTTCAACGGCGAATTCGGCCACGGCCGCGTCTCGAACCGCGATCCGTCCTATTATCGAGGGCCTGATCCGGTCACCGGCCTCAGCGATGCCGACGGGCCTTGGTTCCATATCGGTTTCCGCGTTGTCCTTCCTGTTAGCGCAGAACGCCGCCCCGCGATCAAGCCGACGCCGGTGCAGAACGCAGGTCGCGACGAAGGCGAACAACGCGGCCAAGCGGGACAGCGTCCGCGAGCGCCCTTATTCTCGGCTCTCGATCTGAACGGCGACGGTACCATTGACGCTTCAGAGCTGGCTCAGGCGGCAGCGTCGCTGAAGGCGCTCGACACGAACGGCGACGGTGCCATCACGCCCGACGAATATCAGCCGCCGCGTCCGGGCGAGGCAACGCGTGAGCGTCCGAATCCAGACCAAATTCGGATGCGTCTGGAGGGCGAGACTCCGTCGAGCCGTAAGAAAGCCGGTTCCTTCGCCCTGCGCAGCTCGGCCATGGCAGACAACGGCGAACTGCCGAAAACGTTCACAGGTGACGGCGACGGTGACACGCCGCCGCTCGAATGGAGCGGTGCGCCAGCCGGAACCCGCAGCTATGCGCTCGTCATGCACCACACGGACGCACAGGGTGAAAACGTCAGCTACTGGATCCTCTACAATATCCCGGCTGACAAACAAGGCCTGCCCCAAAACGTCAAAGGCATAGGAACTTTAGGCGTGGGCAGCCGCAGCAACCGCGCAGCCTATACCCCGCCGCACTCCAAGGGTCCCGGCGCCCGGACCTACGTCTTCACCGTCTATGCGCTCTCCGCGCCGGTGCCGCTGGCTCTGCCGACCTCCGGGGTCACACAGGAAACTCTGCTCGACGCCGTGAAGGGCAAGATCCTTGCCAGTGCAGATCTGAGCACGACCTATACGCGTTACACCGTGGCCGATGGAGGTCAGGGTCAAGAGCCGGACGCTGACCGCCCGCCGCCCGAGCCCCGCGACGGTGCACGCCGCGAGCGGCCTCAACAGCAGGACAATCCGAACGCCGAACAGCGGCCGGGAGGCCAGGGCGGCGGGCGGATCGCGGAGAACAACAAAACGCCGGTGTCGCCTAATCCCGGACAGACCGTCGGGCTGTTCCTCAATACGCCCAAAGCCTCTGCTGGCTATACGCTCTTCGCACCGAAACACAACACCGTCACCTACCTGATGGACAACCAGGGCCGGGTCGTACACCAGTGGAAGAGCGAGTACGAGCCGGGCCAATCGGTCTATCTCAAGCCGAACGGAAACCTTCTGCATTGCTGTCAGATGAGGAACCGCAGCTTCACCGGCGGCGGCGAGGGCGGGCGGATCGAGGAATACAATTGGGCCGGCAAGCTGATCTGGGAATTCTCGTATTCGACGGACCAGTATCAGCAGCATCACGACATTGTGCCGCTGCCCAACGGCAACATCCTGATGCTCGTCGTGGAGAAGA
>CAYSXF010000260.1:0-6310 GCA_964434815.1 uncultured Lentisphaeraceae bacterium | reverse complement strand
AGATTTCTGCCTGTCTCGTGGGCTCGGAGATGTGTATAAGAGACAGGAGCGCCGCCCCGCCGATCAGGCCGCCGTCGATGTCCGGCTGGCTCATCAGCTCCTTGGCGTTCTCGGGCTTCATGCTCCCGCCGTACTGGATACGGATGGTGTTCGCGACCGTGCCGCTGGACAGCTCGGCCAGCGTGCGGCGGATCAGCGCGTGAACCTCCTGCGCCTGCGCCGGCGAGGCCGTGCGGCCGGTGCCGATCGCCCACACAGGCTCATATGCGACCACGATTTTAGCCAGATCCGCGCCCAGGCCTTCCAAGCCCAGTTTGGTCTGGCGCACCACGACCGACTCCATCTTGCCGCCGTCGCGCTCTTCCAGCGTCTCGCCCACGCAGACGATCGGCGTCAGGCCAGCGGCCAGAGCGGCCTTGGTGCGCTTGTTGACCGTCTCGTCGGTCTCGCCGAAATACTGGCGGCGCTCGCTGTGCCCGATGATCACATGCGTCACGCAGAGGTCCTTCAGCATGGCGGCCGAGATCTCACCCGTGAACGCGCCCGAGGCCTCCCAGTGCACGTTCTGCGCGCCCAGCTTCACGTTCGACCCCGCGCAGGCGTCGGCCGCAGCCTTCAGATCCGTGAACGGCGGGCACACCACGACTTCGACCTTCGTGATGCCCGCGACTTCTTTCTTGATTCCCTCGATCAACGCGGCGGCCTCCGAGGCCGACTTGTTCATCTTCCAGTTTCCGGCAATGATTTTCGTACGCATCAGACACTCTCCTTGTTTCAGATAAAAAAGCGGCGGTATTATGACTTCTGCCCGCGACTTATGCAAGCCCGAGCTCACACCCGATTCTGTTCCATCGCGCTGGCGCGTCGGCCCGCCCAGTTCCACCTTGAACACGCAGGGTGGCTTTGCTACTTTAACAGGCACCTAAAGCCGCACGCTTGGCAAAGCTCAAACATGAATGATATTCCCCGCAGAGTCTGGCTGGAGATCAGCCTCGACACGCTGACCCAGAACTACCATAAGATCGCCGACGCCGTTGCGCCCGCGAACGTGCTCACCGTGCTCAAAGCCAACGCCTACGGGCTCGGCGTCGTGCCCATCGCGCAGGCGCTCGCCAAGGCTGGCGCTTCGGGCTTCGGCGTGGCAGAGCCATATGAGGCGCTGCAGCTCCTGTCGCTCGGCAAACCGGTGCAGATCCTCAGCAGCATCCTGCCGGAGGAGATCGGCCCGATGGTCGCCGCCGGGGTCATCCTGCCCGTCACGGATCTCGCCACCGCACGCCTCATCAGCGCCGCAGCGGTGCAGCAGGACAAAACAGCGACGATTCATTTCAAGCTCGATACGGGCATGGGCCGTCTCGGCATCCTCGCAAGCGAGGCCGTCGATGTGATCTGCGAAGCCTGCCGTCTTCCCGGTCTCGACTGCGAAGGCATCTTCTCGCACTTCCCGTTCGCTTACGAGACGGGTTCGGAACTGACCAACTATCAGATGGATCTCTTCTGCGACATTTTGAAAGAAGTCGCCAGCCACGGCATCACCTTTGCCAAGCGGCACATCGCCAACAGCGACGCCATCAACAATTTCCCGCGCGCCTGCCGGCCGCCCTTCAATGTCGTCCGCACCGGCATCAACCTGCACGGCTCGTTCGACTCCGCCGGCAAACGCACGCTGCACGTCAAGCCCGTGCTCACCCTCAAGACGCGCCTACCGCCATCCGCACGCTCCCTGCCGCCACCGGCATCGGCTACGGCCACACCTACCGCCTCGCCCGTCCGACCTGCGTGGGCACGGTTTCCGCAGGCTATGCGGACGGACTGCCGCTCGCGCTCTCGAACCGCGGCTACCTGCTCATTCACGGCGTCCCCTGCCCTGTCCTTGGCCGCATCTCCATGGACTACACCACCGTCTCGCTCGAAAGCGTACCCGACGCTGTGATCGGCGACGAGGTGGTCTGCCTCGGCGGCGAAGGCATCCACGCCCTCACCGTCGAAGACTGGGCCGCGCTCAAAAACACCCACCCCTACGAGATCATCTGCTCGTTCGGCAACCGCGTCGAGCGGCGCTACGTCTGAAGAAAGGAGGAGTTAGTATTTAGGAGTGAGGAGTTGAACGCGCAACAACCCGCGAAAACAAAGCGTCTTATTGAATTTGTCCCCTTCACAGGCTTGGGCTTGACGCAGGAATACTCGTGTCCTCAACATGAAGACACGAAAACTGCAGCTTATCGGATCGTATAAGGTATCTGTCTTCAAGGCATTGAACCTCCTAAATTCTAACTCCTAAATCGGGTGCGGCTTCAACCACGCTAAATCGCATACCTTCTCCGTTTCTAACGTCCCCCCGTCTGGACTTTGCCGCGCAACACTGCTATTCTTCCCGTCTTTCCGCTCCATGTTCACACTCTCAAACTCCTAAATCCTAACTCCTAACTCCTCCTTTCTCTATGGCCGGCGAATACGCATTCAACCTTATCAACGTCACCAAGCAGCACGAGAAGAAGACCATCCTCGCGGATGTGAACCTCTCTTTCTACCACGGCGCGCATATCGGCGTGATCGGCGCCAACGGCTCCGGCAAGTCCTCGCTCCTGCGCATCCTTGCGGGTCTCGACACAGAGTTCATGGGCGAGTGCCAGATCGCCAAGAACACCCGCATCGGCTATCTTTCCCAAGAGCCCATACTCGACAACGCAAAGACCGTCATGCAGTGCGTGGAGGAGGGCGTGGCCGGCTCCAAAGCCATCCTCGCGCGCTACGACGAGATCTGCGAGAAGCTTGGCGAGGACATCAGCGACGAGGAGTCGGAGAAGCTGAACGACGAACTCGGCCGCCTCCAGGACACCATCGACCACAACGACCTCTGGAGCCTCGACCACCACATCGAGATGGCCATGGAGGCCCTGCGCCTGCCGCCGTCCGACGCCTCGGTCGCCCCGCTCTCCGGCGGCGAGCGCCGCCGCGTGGCCATGTGCCGCATCCTTATCTCCAACCCCGACGTGCTGCTGCTCGACGAGCCGACCAACCACCTTGACGCCGAATCGGTCGCCTGGCTCGAAACCTACCTCAAGGGCTTCAAGGGCACGCTCATCGTCGTCACCCATGACCGCTACTTCCTCAGCAACGTCACCGAGTGGATCCTCGAGCTCGACAACGGCCGCGCCTACCCCTACAAGGGCAACTACGAGGCCTGGCTCCAGCAGAAGCAGGACAACATGCAGCGCGAGGCCAAGCAGGCCGAGTCGCGCCGCAGGCTCATCGAGAACGAGCTCGCCTGGGTGCGCACCAACCCCTCGGGCCGCCGCGCCAAGAACCAGGCCCGCGTGCGCCGCTACGAGGAACTCGCCGCCCAGCAGATCGACACGCGCGAGGACGAACTGCGCATCCAGATCCCGCCCGGGCCGCGCCTCGGCGACCTCGTGGTCAAGGCCGACAAGGTCTCCATGGGCTTCGGCGACCGCCTGCTCTTCGAGGACATGTGCTTCGACCTGCCGCGCGGCGGCATCGTCGGCGTCATCGGCGGCAACGGCGCGGGCAAGACCACCCTCTTTAAGCTCATCACCGGCCAGCTCCAGCCGCTCTCGGGCACCTTCAACGTCGGCTCCACCGTGGTGCCCTCCTACGTGGACCAGACCCGCGAGTCGCTCGACGACAGCCGCACGGTCTACGAGGAGATCACCGGCGGCTCGGAGTTTGTGACCCTCGCGGGCGACGTGATGATGTACGGCCGCGTCTACTGCAGCCGCTTCAACTTCAAGGGCTCGGAGCAGCAGAAGCGCGTCGGCGTGCTCTCCGGCGGCGAGCGCAACCGCGTCCACCTCGCCAAGCTCCTGCGCAGCGGCGGCAACCTGCTGCTGCTCGACGAGCCCTCGAACGACCTCGACATCGCCACCCTGCGATCACTGGAAGAGGGCATCGCCGACTTCGGCGGCTGCGTCATGGTGATCAGCCATGACCGCTGGTTCCTCGACCGCATCGCGACCCACATCCTCGCGTTCGAGGGCGACTCAAAGGTCACGTGGTTCGAGGGCAACTACGCCGACTATCACGAGCAGCGCCGCCGTCTCTTGGGCGACGCCGCCGACCGTCCCACCCGCGTCCACTTCCGCCCGCTGAAACACGGGTGAAGCTGACGAGAGGTGTTTAGGCTGTAGGCTGATAGGCTTTTCGGGAGAGAGGTGTTTATGACCGTGCGAGGCCGTCCCAAAACGCGTCTAAGTCCGATCGATGCCGAACGGCATTTCGACAGAGCGGGGTTCGTACGCGAACTGGAAACGATACAGGCTAAGCACCGGGTTCGGGGAAAGAAGGCCACGCCTTCTGAAACCCTGGTCTCCAAACTCCGCGAGGATCGGCTGTGAACTACTGGGACACCTCCTGCCTGTTAAAGCTTGGCAACCGCGCTATCGCTGAAAGCAACCTGCTTGCTCACCGCCCGCTTTTGCGGACTCTCGACGCCAGAACAGGGATGAAGTCCCGACACAAAAAAGGTTACACGCACGCCGCGTGTAACCTTTTGTCGATTGAACCTAATAGCCTAACAGACTACAGCCTAAAACCTTCCCCTAGAAGCGGCCCATGGCGCTGAACTTGGCGTAGCGCTGCTCCACCAGCTTATCCAGCGGGATCTTCTTGAGCACCGCGAGGTTGGCCAAAACGGCCTTCTTCACGGCCGCGACGGCCGCCGCCGCGTCGGTGTGCGCGCCGCCCTCAGGCTCCGGCACGATCTCGTCGATGATGTTGAGCCCCTTCAGCGAGTCCGCCGTGATCTTGAGCGTCTCGGCCGCGAGCGCCGCCTTGGTGCCGTCGCGCCAGAGGATCGACGCGCAGCCCTCGGGCGAGATCACCGAGTAGACCGCGTTCTGGAGCATCAGGATGCGGTCGCCGACCGCGATGCCCAGCGCGCCGCCGCTGCCGCCCTCGCCGCTGATCACCACGACGATCGGGGTCTTGAGCGTGGACATGAACTCGAGGTTGTGCGCGATCGCTTCGGCCTGCCCGCGCGCCTCGGCCTCGCTGCCCGGATAGGCGCCAGGCGTATCGACGAACGTGACAACCGGGATGCCATACTTCTCGGCGAGGCGCATCAGGCGCATCGCCTTGCGGTAGCCCTCGGGGCTCGCCATGCCGAAGTTGACCTCGATGTTCTCTTCCACGCCGCGACCCTTACGATGGCCGATGAGCATCACCTTCTCGCCGCCGATGGTGGCGAAGCCGCCGATCATTCCGCGGTCGTCGCCGAACAGGCGGTCGCCGTGAAGCTCCACGAAATCCTCGCACAGCAGGCGGATGTAGTCCTTGATGTTCGGACGCTCCGCGTGGCGCGCGATCTGCACGATATCCCAGGGTGTCAGTTTCTGTTGGGTTTTCTTAGCCATAAAAATCATTCCATTTCACGTTGGGGCAGGTCTCCGTGCCGGCCCTCATGGATTTCAGAAACCCGCGTAACGGAGGATGTTCGCGAGAAAGGCCTTCAACTCTTTGCGCGGCACGATGTGGTCCACGAACCCGTGCGCGAGCGTGTACTCGGCGGTCTGGAAATCGTCCGGCAGCTTCTGCTTGATGGTCTGCTCGATCACGCGGCGACCGGCGAAACCGATCAGCGCCTTAGGCTCCGCGATGTTGAGGTCGCCCACCATCGCATAGCTGGCGGATACGCCGCCTGTCGTCGGGTCCGTGAGGATCGAGAGGTAAGGCAGGCCGGCCTCTTTGACGCGGGCGATCGCCGCGCAGGTCTTGGCCATCTGCATCAGCGAGACGATGCCCTCGTGCATGCGCGCGCCGCCCGAGGCCGACACGATGATCAGCGGACGCTTGAGCGCGATCGCCTTCTCGGCCGCCAGCAGGATGCGCTCGCCGGTGCCGCTCCCGAGGCTGCCGCCCAGGAACTTGAAGTCCATGACGCCCAGCACGACGGGGATCTTATCGATCGCGCCGGTGCCCGCCAGGATGGCCTCGCCCACGCCGGTCTTGGCGATCGTCGCCTTGGCCTTGTCGGCGTAAGCGCCGCTGGAATCGGTGAATTTCAGAGGGTAGTTGAAGCTCACGTCGGCATTCAATTCCTGAAAGCTTCCAGCGTCCGTCAGCGACGCCACGCGCTCGCGGCAGGAGAGGCGATCGTGATAATTGCAGCGCGGACAGACCTTGTCGGCGGCGCGCCACGCGTCTTTCGCGATGTACGCCTTACATCCCGAACAGACGACCCAGATCGCTTCCGTCGGCACACGGGCCGGAGCCTCGGCCGGTTTTTCAAACCATGACATAGTGCATTACTCCTTGGTTACCCATTTGTTTCAATCATGCGCCCGCTCAGAGC
>CAYSXF010000259.1:0-6320 GCA_964434815.1 uncultured Lentisphaeraceae bacterium | reverse complement strand
CTCGCGTGCGGCCCAGAGCAATGATATAGCTGTCCATCATGCTCACTGATCGCCCGTACTGGCCGCCGCCCTTGAAATTCCATCCTGTGTCCCATGTGCCCGAAGCGACGGTCGCAGCAAGCGCGTCCGCGCCGGCAGGATCGTTCAGCATACCCAGCACGTGCGCGAAGATCAGATGAGGGGCAGGCGCCGTCTGCGCCTGGCAGGCTGCACGCAGCATGGGCAGCGCGGCGTTCACATCGGCCAGCACCGTGTGCAGCGTGGCATACGCATTGGTCAGGCCATTCACAGCGCTTTGGATCACATTCGTCGCCAGCGGGAAGGAATCAGGCGTGCCCACATCGGGCGCGTCGAGAATACCTTTCGACACGAGGTGCGACTGCAAAGCGGCCATGTTCACGTTCCGCACCGCCACGCTGTTCTGCACGGCCAAAGCAGAGGCATATCCCGCCGCATAGCCCTGGTTCTGAACATCCGGCTGCATGCGCAAAAGCGGCATCGCGTCGCGCTGAGCGCTGATGCCCAAGCCCGTCACCAGCAGGCCGTCGACTCGCTTCGGCAGCAGCGCTCTGAGCGGCAGGTTGGCCGTGATTTCCGCCGTGCCCGGATCGCGGATAAAGAAAAGGTCGTGAACCGTGAACCCGTGCGAATCGAAGTTGCTGCTCGGCCGCACGATGGTGTCGGGATATGTCCGCCCGTTCAGAATGTCGATCGGCGTGACCGTGACGACGCCCACCAGGCGGCGGCGTTCGCGGCTCGCCGGGTTCTGTCCCGCGTCCCACGTGGGGTCAGGCATGCTGGCATGCGCGCGCCGCGCAAAAAAGAAAATGTCCGCCACATCGGTGTCGTTCACAAACCCCACGTCCGTGTTGTTGTAGCTGTCGCCCATCAGATGGCGCGCCAGACCCGCGCCCTGCACCGCAGGCTCGGAGGAGTTGATGAACTCCGTCTCCTCGCCTGCAGCCGCAGCAAGATCGGCGTTGCCCGTGGCGTCCACCACCGTCTGCGCGCGGATCACGCCGCGTTGGCCGTCCGGCAGCACCACGACCACGCCCTTCAGGACGTCTCCGTTTAACAACGCGCCAGCCGCCAGCGTCCCGAACAGCACCCGCACACCCGCCGCCCGGCACGCTTGGCGGTACCACTCCGCCTTGGACAACGCGAGCACTGATCCGGTGGCGTTCACGCCTGGGTCGACGTCGTTGACCGTAAAGCCGCAGATGTTGCCGTGGTAGTAGTTCCCGATGCGGCCGTCGGTCTGAACGCCGCCCATCGCATTGAGAAATTCGATCACCATCGTGTCCGCCCCCGCGCGCCCTGCGGCGATCGCGGCTGGCGCACCCGCCGTACCCGCACCCACCACCAGCACCTTGCACTCGGCGAACACCGGCAGCGCGCGGAGCCCCTCGGTCACCACACCCGAACAGTTCGTGTTGACAGGCGGCAGTCCGTCCAACAGCTCCCTGACCGCATCACTTCCCAACGTCAGCCCCGTCTCGGCAGGCAGGCTGACACCCGTTAGCGCGCCGCGAGCCCGTGCTTCAGCCGCAGCCACCGCACCGATACGGCCGGCTAAGGCCATCTGCCGAGCCGGATTCTGCATGTCTTGCGCCAGCCCTCGGGACACGTCGGCGCGCACGCCGAGCACATAGAAATACGGAACGCCAGCGGGTCGGAACGCGTCCAGATTGAGAGACCCTGCACCGGGCCACGCGTTCGTCTGCTCCGAAGCCGCGCACACAATGTGGTCCGGCGGCAGCCACGTCACGCGGTCAGCCTGATCGATGCAGGTCTTGACCCACGTGCGGTCGCGTGCGGCCTGCTCGACTGCTTGCAGTTCCATCGCCGACCCGCTGACCAGATTGGTCGAGAACGTGCACCGGTAGACGCGACCCGAAATAGAGCTGGGCATCCCGTAAGGCGCGGTCACACCGCTGACCGTCGCCTGATACGACACCCCTGGAAGCGCAACCACGCTGAGCCCCGGCGCGGCCGGCGCGTTGGTGGCATCGGCGATCACGATCCGCGAAAAGCTGTATGCGCCTGCCGTGAAGTCCGTTTTCGCCGCACCCGCCCGCTGCGCCGGCCAAGCGTTCTCCGTCGTGTCGATCACCACGCGCGCCGTGACCGCCTGGCGTCCCTTGCGGTTCGCAAGCACCACGCCCGCCGGACGTCCCTGAGCGTCCTTCAAAACGTCGCAGACCGGGCTGCCCCCCAAATACGGAATGCCTGCCTCCTCCAGCGCCTGCTCGAGTCCCCTCTTGAGCGACAGCGGCGTCGTGCTGTAGCTGCTGCCAGGCAGAGGATCGCTGACGCTGGTTTGAACCGCGACCTCATCCAGCAATTGGCGGCTCACGCCTGTTCCCCGGTCGCAACGCAAGCGGACATATCTGGCGCGGGCGCCGCCCGTCAGCGTCACGTGCGCGACGCATGTCATATCGCCGTTTGTCGCGAGCTGTTCGACGACCGTGCTGAAAGAGGCCGCCGACCAGTTCGAGCCGTCATTGCTAACCTCAACTCCGGCGACCGTCGTGTTGAACGGATTGGCCGTCGTGCGGTAGTAGTAATAAACGTCGAGGCGCGTCACCGTGCCCGTGCCCGCAAAAGTGAGCGTGATGAAAACGTTGGTGTTGTACTGCACGCTGTTGCCGGCTGCGTCGTAGTGCACGCCGTCTGTTAGCCGAGTGTTGCCGTTGTCGGGATGGGCCGCGTCGGGCGTCACGCTCGCCGTGTAGGTGAACGGTGTCTTTAGGGTGAAAATCCGCTGCGCCAGCGGCTCGCTGAAAAATTCGGATACCGGAGCGGGCCAGAGTTCGCGCGTGGCAGCCAAGTCCTCGCCAAGGTAGGTGCGCGGCGCAACCAGAAAGACCGACGCGCCGTTGGTCTTGGCAGCGAGGGCCGCAGCCACCGCCGCACTTCCGCCACCCACCACAACGACATCAGCGTCGCGGACGACCGGCATCACGCGCGCCGACTGGACCACAGGGTCGGAGCCCCACGCACACGACACTGCAAACACGCCGATCCACAAACCGCACCACATTTTCTTTCGCCTCATGCCACCCTCACGCACGTCCTTAAGTATTATGACGGACATGAGGTATAGTGTGAACGTTTGCCCCCGGCCCTGTCAAGCCTGCAAGGCAAACAGCTTGACGCAAACGGCGAATGCGTCTACGCTTGGCACCCTTCATTAAGTTATTTCTTGTCCGAATCTTGCTGTGTCGGAACCGCTATGAGAAACCCAATGAAAACTGTCTTTCTGCTTCTTGCCGCATCGGCTTCTGCGGCGTGGGCTGAACCACTCGCACTCTTCACAGGCAAAGACCTCTCCGGATGGGCGATTGTGCCGTTCGACGGCGGCGGCACGGTGAACGTGATCTCCAACGGCGTCGTGCAATGCGGCGTTGGCGACCCGTTAAGCGGCATCGCCTATACCAATGCGCCGCCGACCATGAACTACGAACTCTCGCTGGAAGCGCTGCGCGCGGACGGATCCGACTTCTTCATCGCTCTCACGATCCCGGTCGAAAAGAGTTTCTGCACGGTCATCATCGGCGGCTGGGGCGGCGGTCTCTGCGGCGTCTCGTCGGTCGACTACACGGATGCCTCGGAGAACCAGTGGGCCGAGGGCCTCCGCCTCGACAACAACCGCTGGTACACCCTGCGCGTACGGGTCACGCCCGGCGTGCTGCAGGTCTATCTGAACAATGACCTCTATGCCGCCCGCATCGAATACGGCGAGGCCAGTCGCCTCAGCCTGCGGCCAGGCGACATCGATAAAACCAAGCCGCTCGGCCTCGCCACCTACCGCACCCGCGCCCTCTGGCGCAACTTCACGCTGACGCCGATCACCGCGCTTCTCAAGTCCGACAAGCCGCGCGGCGACTGATCGCATCATCTTTACTTTAACTTAACCCGCTCTAGCGTGCCGGCAGTTTGCGGCGGTAGTCGTCCTTGTAGAGCCCGATCTTATCGAACGGGATCTTCTCGAAAGACGGAACCTCTTTCAGCAGCCGCGCGTTCTTCCGCAGGGTGAAGTCATGCGCCGCGACATCCTCGAATCCGAGATTGACCGGCTTCTCCTTTGTGCCCGCCACATAGGCGAACCCTTTGAACTCCGCAGCCTTCGCAACCCCGTTCGTCGCGCCAGCCGTATTAACGGTCAAGTTATCGGTGATCTCCAACTTATCAATCAACTTCCTCACGTTGCCATCGAAATCGCACACCTGTTTAGCGCAGTCCACGAACACATTGCGCCGGATCGGATTGTAGAGCGGCTCGCGCGGGCTCTCATTCATGATCGCCGCCAGATGCGGATACTTGACGCTCCATGGCGGCTGGGTGTAGTTGAACGCTTTCGCCTTTTCATCCAAACACCAGCTCGGATCGTTCTTGTTGTTCCAATACGTCCACGTCATGCCGCGCGAATCGATGTGCAGGCCGATGGGGCAGTCGATGACCAGGTTGTTCAGCACCGGGTTGTCGCGCCCGCCGCCGATCATGATCGCCCGGCCCGCGCGGAAAAAGACGTTGCCCTCAATGGTGTCGCCGCAGTCGCAGTCGTCGAGATACACGCCCATGGTGTTCACATGCGCCGCATCGCCGCCGCCGAGGTCATGGATGTAGTTGTGGCGCAGCACCGTGCCCTGGCTCGTCCAGTCGCGGCCCGTATAGAACGCGCCCGCATCGCCGGTCTCCATGACCACTCGGTAGACCTCGTTCAACTCAAAGAGGTGCTCGTTGCCGCCGTACAGAACCGCGTTGTGCGGCGCGTCGTGGATGCAGTTGCTGCGCACGATCTGCCCGCATCCGCCGACCCCGATTCCCGGCGCGTACGTGCGCTGGAAAAGGCCGTAGTGGTGGATGTGGTTGTTCACCGCCAGATTCTTGGCGGGCGTCAGCGTCTTACGGTCGCCGCCGTTCAGCGACAGGCCATTCTTGCCAAGGTTGAACACGTCACAAGAGCGCACTGTATTCTCCGTGCCCTCCACGGAGATGCCGCCTCCCGCAAGGTTCGCGACCACGCAGCCCGCGATCTCCACATGCTCCGCGTTCTGCACCACGATGCCGTCCGCATGACCGTACTCGAAAGCCAGCTCCACGAACTTCACGTTCTTCGCGCCGTTCACTTTCACCAGCGGCTGCGTCAGCGTGGCCAGCACGATGGACGCGTCCGCAAAATGTTCTTCCGGGTAGAAGTAGAGCAGCTTGCGCGCACGGTCCAAATACCACTCGCCCGGCGCGTCCAGCTCCTCGAACGCGTTCAGCGCGAAGAACCGGCGCTTGGCCGCGCCCCACGTGCCCCCGTTGATCCCGTAGCCGTGCGGCGCCGCCAGCGCGATGACCTTCTTCTCCTTGTCGTAAGAGGCGATGCGGATCACCTCGTCGCACCAGTCGTGCGTCCAATAGCCCAGCAGCCACACGCCTTCGTCCAGATTCCAGCGGGCGGGACGCGGGTCATCAAACTCGAACGCGCCGGGATGCGCCTTGCGCAGCGCGGGGTCTTGCGCGTCGGCCTTTGGCAAGCCCGTGTCGACCGCTTTGGAGAAGCCCGCCCAGCCGGCTTCCGGCGCGTCCGCGTTGGGCCAGCGCGCCAGCGCCATGGGCTGCCGGTCCACATAGAGCCATGGGGCCGCAGGCACACCGCTGTACGCCTTCTTGAAGGTCTCGAACGCGCCCGGCACCTTGTCCGAAAGGTCGCAGACCAGCACCTTGCCGCGTACGGACGCATCGAGCCGCGCCAGCACAGCCTCGTCAGTGACCTTTTTAAAGGCGGACGGCTCCAGCGCGAACCCGCCCTGTATCCGCGCCTTGCCGCGCTTCTGCGCGCGATAAACCACGGGGGCCTCGGCCGTTCCGCCGTCCTCCGCGGACAGCTCGAAGGAAGCTGTCAGCCGATAAAGGCCCGGCTCCACCTGCACCGTCACCGCCTCGCCGCTCTTGAGCGTCCCCGCTTTGCGCGCGGCGCGGATGCCGTCACGCGCCTGCGTCAGCGTCTGATACGGCTTGCGCCTGCCCCCATCCCCGCCCGCGTCCGCGTCCGCCGCCACATACACGGTCAATTCCGCACACGCACACGTAGCCAGTCCCAATGCAAACCCTATCGCTAACCGCATCGTCGTCCCCCCTTTTTGATCCGGCAATCGGCCGGTTTTAAAGCGTAACAACCTATTCCCTGCTTTTTCCCGCACCTTTACGCAATCATTTAGACATCAAAAGTCTAGCACTGTCCGCGTGTGAAACACGAGATGAAAATGGTTCTGTGTCGGGGTGAAATCAAAAGTAGACACTTTGTAGTTGGCATAAGTGGACGGTTG
>CAYSXF010000258.1:0-6355 GCA_964434815.1 uncultured Lentisphaeraceae bacterium | reverse complement strand
GCTGTCAGCGCGTTGCCGTCGGCGTCGGTGTCGTTGGCCAGCACGCCGGGTGCCGCCACTGTCAGCGTGGTGCCCGCGTTCACTGTGTAGCTGTCAGCCGCGGCCACCGGCGCGCGGTTGACCTGCCGCACCGTGATCGTGACCGTCGCGGTGTTGCCGTTCACGGTGCCGTCGTTGGCCGCGTAGGCGAAGCTGTCGGCGCCGCTGTAGCCCGCGGTTGGCATGTACGTGAACGAGCCGTTGGCGCTGAGCGCCAGCGTGCCGTGCGCCGGGCCGCTGACCCGCACCGCTGTCAGCGCGTTGCCGTCGGCGTCGGTGTCGTTGGCCAGCACGCCGGGTGCCGTGACGGTCAGGATCGTGCCTGCGTCCGCGTTGTAGCTATCAGCCGCAGCAACCGGCGCGCGGTTGGGAGCGAGTGCCGCAGCCGCAATACGGAACCCCGTGAATTCGTTTTTGAGTGTCGGCGACTGACTGTCCCGATAGGTGGATTTTATCAGAAGCGGGTAGTCGTCATAGGAGCCGCCGCGCAAGCCGCGGTCGCCGTCGATCAACGCCTCGTTCCACTCCCACAGGTTGCCTGCCTGGTCATGCGTCCCATAGTATCCTTTGGTTGTCGCATAGGCACCGGCTGGCGTCACGCCGTTCGTGACTTGGTCGTAATTGGCCGCGTTGTCGCTGCCGGGGGGGGCTGCGGCCAGCGGCGGAGTGTCGCTGCGGGTTGGATAGGCCCAATACCAGGTGTCTGTCCCGCCCTGATAGTACGCGGCCTTGTACCATTCGTTCTCACTCGGCAGAAAAACAAGGGCCTGCGGGGTGCGGTCGCTCACGCTTGTGTCGCCGCTGAACGTATAGGCGCCGGTCTCTGTGGAGGCGGCACCCAGCGCGCCGCTCGGCTGCCCATTGTTCAGCCAGTTGGCGAAGCGCAGGGCGTCGTACCAGCTTACCCAGGCGACCGAACGTGTTCCGTCCGTCGCCGTGTAGACGTAGCTTCCCGGACTACCGCTGCGCGTAATCCCCATGTTGGGGTTATACAGGCCGTGCGTGTCGGTGGTTGCGACGGCATTCAGAAACGCCGCGTATTCACCCCGCGTGACCTCGTTGACCCCGATCCGATAGGCGTAGCTCACCGCTCCGAAGCCTGTCGCCACATCGTTCGTGTTGCCCGCATCGCCCACCGGCACCATCACCGGTAGTGCGGCCCAAGCGAATCCTGTCGCGGACAGGAACGCCATCAACCCTGCTGAGAGCCTCGCGTATATCCCGCGCCGGCTTCGCATGACTTTTCGTGTATTACAGTTCATCGTTATCTTCCTCTCGCAATGTCTTCTTCAGCTTTAATTAGACCCCGGCCGCCACATTCACGCGGCATATTTCCGCTTTTTTGCCCGGCCTGACCAGATGCACGGAACAGGACAGGCACGGATCGAACGAATGCACAACGCGCAGCAGCTCGATCGGGTTTTGCAGGTCCTTGACCGGCGTGCTGATCAACGCCTGTTCCATGGCGCCGTGCTGGCCGCTGTCGTCCAGCGGCGAGGCGTTCCACCCCGTGGGCGAGACGATCTGGTACTGGGTCAGCTTGGAGGCGCCGATCTGTATCCAGTGGCCGAGCGCGCCGCGCGGCGCTTCGGTCAGACCGATGCCGGTTCCCGTTGTCGGCGTGGCCTTGTACGTGTAGGTTGAGGCGCCTGGAACCAGCTCGTTGAGCCAGCCGTCCATGGCGTTCGCGACTTTCTCGGCCTCAAGGGCGCGCGCCACGATGCGGTCCATGGCGGAGATGCCGTAGCGGTAATCGCCGTTGACCCACATGCGGGCCAGAGGTCCGACCTCATGTACGACGTTTCCGTAGCGCGGCGCTTTGACCCATGAGTAGGCCCCGGCTTTATCGGCTGCCGGTTCGGTGACGCCGTTAGCGGGCGAGAGGTTGCCGCTGCTCGCCGTGTACCATGAGTGCGACACATATTCGCGAATCTGCGTGGTATCCACAGTGCCGAGCGTTCCGTTGGTGTAGCGGCCGCGCGCAAACAGCTTGGTCGTGCCGCCGCTGTTCAGATCGAACACGCCGTAGGCCAGCAGGTTGCCGCAACCTTTTCCGATCTTTGCATAGTTGGGAAAGACGCCCAGCAGCGCCTCGCCGTCGGCGAGCATGACGTTGGAGACGAAGCTGCGTAACTCAGTGAGCAGCGTCCGGAACGCGGTGACGTCAGCGGCCGTTACGGGTTTGGTGGCGCCGCCCGGCACGAAACTCACCGCGGACGGCATGTGTCCCGCGAAGATCGCGCCCATCTGGTGCGCTTTGCGTCGCATGTCCAGCGCTTTCACGTAATTGCCAACCAGGGCGGTCGCCGTGGTGCCTGTGATCATGTCAGGTGCCGCCATATGCGGACGCCACGGCGACATGTCCAGGATGCCGTCGGTGTTGATGTAGTCGGGCGCCGCCAGGTGGTAGAAATGCAGGATGTGCGACTGGATGTAGTTCGCCCCGAGTACGAGGTTGCGTACGATCCGTCCGTTTTCCGCCGGCGTCAGCGCAAAGGCGGCTTCCAGCGCCAGGCTGGAGGCCATGCCGTGCGAGATCGGGCACACGCCGCAGATGCGTTGCGTCATCATCACGGCGTCGCGGGGGTCACGCCCCGTGAGGATGCGTTCAAAACCGCGGAACATGGCGCCTGTGCACTTCGCGTCGGTCACCTGCTGTGTCCCGCCGATCGTGTCCACGGTCACCTCGACGTCCAAGTGGCCTTCCACTCGGGTCATAGGAGCAATTGTTAATGTAGTAGCCATAAATAAGAATCCTTTATTAAGTTCGTCTTGTTTTCGGTAGCGTGTCGCTCAATTGTCGACGCCGGGTCCGTTGAGCGAATAGAACGGCGCCATGCCGTCGGGGAAATTGGGCTCGGTGCATCCGCTGCAAGGGCCGCCCGCCTCCACGCACCAGTTCACGCCCGGGGTGCCGACCGCACCGCTGTTCCACTTTCGAACCGAGCAGTCGCAGTGGGTCTGGCCTCCGTTGCAACCTAGGGCGAACAGACAACCACCGATACCGAGAGCGCGGGATTGCGGCACTGCGGAGTCCGTGCGGGAGTGGCAGTCCAGACAGGAGCGCCCCCCAGAATGGTTAATCCGCCCCGCGTACTTTGCGGTGAACTCCGGCAGATACGGGCACTGCTCATGCACCGTCTTACCGTAGAACGCCGTCGGACGGCCTTGTGCGTCCAGTGCGGGCAGCGTGCCGTTCGCCAGAATGTAGGCGATGGTGCCTACCATCCAGTCGGGATGCATCGGACAGCCGGGGATGTTGACCACGGTGTAGCCGCTGCCGAGAACCTGCGACACGCTGGTTGCGCCGGTCAAGTTCGGTGCCGCCGCGCTCAGCCCGCCGTAGGAGGCGCAGGTTCCCGCAGCGATGACCACCGAGGCCCGTTCGGCGTACCGCTTGACGCCTTTCAGCGCTGTCAGCCCCGGCCACAATGTGCAGTATTCGCCGTTGGCTGCTGTCGGAATGGCGCCTTCCACGACCAGCGCGTAGCCGCCCTGGCGGTACGTCTTCTCGATCGCGGAGACGGCCAAGTTGCCGGTAGCCGCCGACAGGTTGGAATGGAAGTTAATATCCAGTGTGTTCACAGCCAGATCGGCGATCGTGGCGTAGTAGATCGAGTTCAGCAGCGACACCGAACAGCCGCTGCACGCCTGCGCCTGCAGCCACAACACCGGCAAGCCGCCCGCCGCAGTCTCCTTTGCCTCGGCCTTGCTCGTGAACTTCGTCACGCCTGTCATATCAAGCCCAAAAGCGGCACCGATGGCCGACGTCGCACGTATGAAATCCCTGCGCGATACACCCATCGCCTTCATTACTTTATTAGTATCCATTTTCGTTACTCCTCATGTTTGCCCTTGCATTCCTGAGCCCGATGCCACGGGCTGTGGTTGGAAGCGCCGGTTCATTCTTTGTTTCCGTTCCGCCGCCGCCCGACAGCGGGACCGCACCTCGTTGTGCTTTCCGGCGGAGCCATTCGCCGGCGTTCTCCAGATTGTCTCCGACGGGTCTCGCCGGATGTATGAAAAAGGCTCTTCGGGTCATATTCATTTGTTTGTCTAGCCTCCCATCACTCACAGATCCCTTGTGGCAGCTATTTCGCGTTAACGAATAGTTCTGTTTGCTATGGCGGAATTATAGAGTTAATCTAAAGCACATGAGTAGACGATTGTTCTACGATGATGGGTAACTCTCTATGATTATGGGTGATTTTCCTACCAGACTCGGGTTGCGCCAGCTTCAACGCGCGTGCTATCATCCCAACATGGATTCGACCGAGATGGAAAACATCCTGCGCGAGATCTGCAACACACCCGCACTCTGTAAATTGAATGCGCTGGTGCGGGAACTCACCGGCGTGGGGTTGCTTGTGGTGTGGTCGCGCGGCGACAATACGTACGGCCAGGTGCCGGTGTGCGACAACGAACGCGACCTGCCGCAGTTCTGCCGCTTGCTGCATGAGGTGCCGCAGGGGCTTCACCGCTGCGTCACCTGTCACTCGCTGCTTGCGCTGGCCGCCTGTGGCCGCGGCGAGGTCACCGAAGGCCGTTGCCACGGCGGGGCTTGCGTGGTCGCCTCGCCAGTGACGAGTTCGGGCCTGCCGCCCGAGGCCGGGTTGGTGGTGATCAGCTCGTGCGCTTTCACTCAGCCGGATCGCAAGCAGGGCTGGCGGAACACGCGGAAGATCGCGAAGGAGTTAGGCCTAGACCCTGTGAAACTGCGGCATGCCTACAACGATCTGCCGCATTTGCCTGCGGAAAAACTGAAGGTTGTCGGCGAGATCGTGGACACCGCAGCAGCCACGCTGTCGGAAGCCCTGCATGGCCGTCTGGGCGTGAGCTCCATGGTCGACCATACTGACGCGACCCATGGGATCGAGGAGAAACTTCGCGCCGCGTTGCAGGTCTCGCACGAGCCTGCCTACCGCCGTTCTGCGGGAGTGGATCATGCGACGGTGGTGGACGTGGTGCAGGCCGTGGTGGGCGCCAATCCGCAATTGTCCGTGACGGTGGCGGACATCGCGCGGGCCGCCCACATCACGCCCAATCACTTCTCGCTGATTTTCCGCCGTCAGACGGGGGCCACCTTTTCTGAGTTTTTGGCCGAGACGCGTTTCGCGCGTGCCACAGAACGGCTGAGGGACTTGACGCTCACAATCGCAGAGGTCGCTAGGCAATCAGGCTTCACTGACCCGAACTATTTTGCCAAGGTGTTTCACAAGCGCACCGGCATGACCCCGCGCCAGTGGCGTCAACAGAACCAAGGCACTTTGCAATGAACGCATCTCATGTCGTCCGAGTTTTTGATTTGACGGGCGTGGTGCAAGGTGTCGGGCTGCGACCGACCATCTATCTGCTGGCAGAGAAGGCCGGGCTTTGCGGATGGGTGCAAAATCGCACCGGGCTCGTGCGGCTGCGGCTGGAAGGCGATGCGAAGGTCATCGAGGCGTTCATGCGGCGGCTGCCGCACGCGCTGCCTCCGAACGCGCGACTGGACACGGTCAGCGAGGTGGAGTCGAACCTGCTGGCTGCTGGCGAGGGCCTAATGGCGTTCACGATTCTTCCCAGCGTGCTGTCCGGCCATCCGACTGTCGTGATTCCAGCGGACCTCGCGCTGTGCGAGGACTGCCGGCGGGAAATCGGTGATCCGCGCAACCGGCGCTACGGCTACCCATTCACCACCTGCACGCGCTGCGGCCCTCGCTACACGGTGGTTGAGTCCATGCCGTATGACCGCGACCGCACCACGCTGTCGGCCTTTCCGCTTTGTCCCGCGTGCCGCGCAGAGTACGAGAATCCGCGCGATCGGCGTTTCCACGCGGAGAGCATTGCGTGCCCGCACTGCGGCCCGCGCCTGAGCCTTCTGGACATGCGGGGAGCGGCGCTGGAGGGCGACCCGCTGCGCGGCGCGCGGCAGGAACTGGCGCGGGGCGGGGCTGTGGGCGTGCGCGGCATCGGCGGGTTTCTGCTGGCCGCGAACGCTTTCGACCGCGCGGCGCTGCAAAAGCTGCGGGAGCGCAAGCGCCGGCCGCACAAACCTTTTGCGGTGATGGCTGCCGACCTGGCGACTGTGCGCCGTTTCTGCGAGGTGCCGCCTGATGCCGAGACGCTGCTGACCTCGCCTGAGGCGCCGATCGTGATTCTCGATGTGCTGCCCGATGTTGTGCGGGGGGATGCGCTGCCGCTGGATCTGCTGACTCCCGACGCTCCGACGTTGGGCGTGATGCTGCCGACTTCGCCCTTGCACCTGCTGCTGCTCGCGCCGCTGGCGGGAGATCCGGTGCCGGCCTTCGATCTGCTGGTGATGACCAGCGGCAAC
>CAYSXF010000257.1:0-6364 GCA_964434815.1 uncultured Lentisphaeraceae bacterium | reverse complement strand
CGCACTCCGGGTTGACGCAACTGACACGTCGCTCGGGTGTCATGAAGCCTGCCTGCTGCACCTGGGGCTTATCAAGTTGGAGTGGGGACCGATCCGAGCGGGCGGCGGCTTCGTAATCTGACAGATCCATTGCGGTGACTGCACCCGACACCGGTTTCAGGCCGCTCAACTGACGATCATAGTTAGCCTCTTCTTGTTTGCGGGCCGTTCCGGCTTGGGTCAGATAGAAGAGCGAAATAAGCAGAACGATCAGTACGACGACGGCGATGACCTTGTCGTACTGGCGTGCAAACGGAAGACTGAGTTTGGTTTTCAAGGCCACTGACTTACACTCCCTCAAATGAAAAGACGTCGATGTCGAGTTTGACGCTCACGGGCGGCTCAAGTTCTGGATCGGTCACAATCCGCTCAGCATGGGGGACCGTCGCAGGATCGACAGCCGCTGCAGCGGTGCCTGCGGCCGCATCCTCTTTATCCTTTTTCTTGCCTTCGCGCTTGGTGAGCGGATCATCCGTTTTACGGAACTCCGTCTCGGCAACAACCACAAAGAGATCCATGGCCGCCAGCCGGTTCAGCGCATCGACAAAGGCGTCAGGACGCGCTTTGAAAACAAAGGAGAAGCGCTGCTTCGTAAACGAGTCGGACGACGGACTTGGGCGGCTGGCCACAGCCGCTTTCACCGCGTGCCCGGCTGGCTCATCGCGACGACGGCGCTTGTTGTTGCGCCCAGTGTCCTCCTGAGCTTTCTGCACGGTGCCCTGCTCCTCGAACGCTTCCCGATCGACCTTCTCCAAAGCCATGATCTTCGCCGCATACAGCTCCTTGCAGATCATGTCGATGATCACGAGCTGCTGGGTCAGGTGATCCACATGCTCTTGCATGGGCAGGCTGGCCGACTCGCCTAAATACTTATCGAACCCGAAATTGAACCCGTTAGCGACCACCTTGCCGTTAACCGAACCCGGATGGGCCGAAAGGGAACGGACCGTGCTCTGCAATTTCTGCTTGAAACTCGGGGGCGTTTCTTTTTCGACGTGAAGATCGCCCTTGTGCACCAGGTTCGAGGCGGTGCCAAGCCACAGTTCCAACGCTTTTTCGTCCTGCTTCACGCGTGCGATGTTTTCGTCGTTCGGGAAGACCTTGGAGCTGTAGATGCCCTGCAACTCCTTGTACGCCTGATTGCGCGCCTCGGCCGCGTCATTCTTGGCTCCCATCGCGGAGAACATGAACCACCCGGCCCCCAGGCAGACAACCGCCATGAGCGAGCCACAGACAATCAATATTATTTGCTGACGTTTCATCGTGCAGTCGCGTCCTTCGGAGCAGAAGCCGTCGCCAGCGCCGCCTCGATTGTGAATTCTGTCAAATACGCCTCGTAGTCTTTTTGGCCAACGATCTTGACGTCCTGCGGCTCCCTGCCGAACACGGCCTGGGTTCTCAGCCGATCGCGCAGCTCTTCGACCGCCGTGACCTTGCGCCCGGCCGCACTGGCCTTTTCCTCGATCTCTTTGAGCTTGTCGGCCCAGCCTCGGCCTACGATCCGAATACCCGTAACCGTACCGCCCTCGTCCTTGATTGGGACCATTTCGGTCAGCCACATTCCAGGGAATAAGCTCTTGCGCACCGCATCAACCCGCTTTAGCCAGACTGTCCGCAGTTCAAAGACGTTCTTCAACGCATCAGCCTTGGCCTGCACCGCCAGCTTCGATTTCTCGACCTTGCCCAGCTTGGCTTGCATCTTTTTGCACGACTCGAGCTTTGCCGAAACCCGCGCGTTCTGGAACGCGTAAAGCTCGTTCATCTGCTTCTCGTACATCGTCCAAACGCCGAGGCTCAGCAAAACGCCCGCCGCAGCCAACCCGAAAAATGGAATCCGTTTCTTGAACGACTTGCTCTTGACGATCTCGGGCGGCATGAGGTTGATTTCTACGGGACACGCCAGCGAGCGCCGCAGCGCCAACCCCACCGTCTCGGCCAACACGAACGCGTCCACACCAGCTTTTTCGCTGTTGATGCGGTTGCTCAAGCCGACGTTCGTGAACGGGTTGAGGTAGGCGACCTCGACTTGCAGCTTCTCACGGAAGAAGGTGTCCAAATGCGGCAACACAGCCGACCCGCCTGTCAGAAACACCCGCACCGGTGCGGTACCGCCCTGCTGACTGCGGTAGAAATTCACAGACCGGCTGATCTCCGCATGGAGGCGCGTCACGACATTACGCACGATCTTGGAGATTCGCTCCGCACGCTCGTCTTCGGTCGCATACACGCCGCCCAGGGCGACGAACCCATACTGCCGTTTCAGCTCATCCGCCTCGCGGAACGAGACTTGAAAACTCTTGGCCAGTTCCTGCGTGATCGCGTTGCCTGCGACCGGAATGCACCGGCTATAGATTTTCTCGTCTTCGAGGAAGACCAGGTTCGTCGAACGCGCCCCGATGTCGAGCAGCACGGTGCAACCGCTCAGGTCGGTGTAGTTGTAGCGCAGGCAATTATAGAGCGCCATCGGCGCCACATCCACGATTTCAGGCTCCAGCCCTGCGGCCACGACGCAATTCGTGATCTCGCGCACGTTCTCAATCTTGGCGGCCACAATCATCGCGCTCTGTTCGCCCGACGAGTCGTCCCCGATGAACTGGTAGTTCCAGACGATCTCATCGATCGGGAACGGCACATTCTGCTCCACCTCGTACTGGATCATCTGCAGGAGCTTTTCGCGGCCTACAGCAGGCAGTTTCACGAAACGGGGGAAAACCACCTGCCCCGAAAGCGCCACCATCAACGGCGCCGGGCGGATGCCGCGCGTCTTCATGATCTCACGGATCGAAGCCACGATCTGAGGCCCGGAACCCGCTTCGTTTTCAGGATCCACGCCCAAGTCACCCGTCCCGTAGTTCAGCAACTCCGGCGGGCGTCCGCTCTTGACGAGGAACTCAGCTAAAGCGATTTTACTCGCCCCTACGTTGAGGGCGAGGATACGGTCAGACGAGAACACTATTGCACCACCTCGTAATCGTCCGGGTTAATCAACGCGAACGGAGTCTTCGAACGGTCGACCATCCCGGTACGGCGGGTCACAGTCGGATTGTCCAGCACCTTGGGGTCTTTCCACCACTCTTTCGGGAACGGCATGGTTGACGAGGACTTGCTGTCCAGCACCTTCCCGTCCTTGCCTGTGATCTCCAGCGCCTCGGCAATGGGCTCGCCGAAACGCTCGACCTGGCCGGGGGGGATCGCCGCACAGCTCATGTGCTCACCCTTAGGAACATCGACGTACCTGATCTTCACCGTGTAAAAACTGAACGCCTCCTTGCCCTCGTCGGACTTGCCCTTGGTCATGACATAATAGTCGAAGACCAACTCGTCCGTCCACTTGGCGCCCGTCTCGTACATCACCTCTAACAGCGCCCACTCGCGCGGCCGTTTGCTCACCTTGGGCATCGAGTTCTGAGCGTTGCAATTGAATTCGGGGGTGCGCACCATCGTCGTCTTACCCGGCGACGGCATCCGCCTGATCTCTACGGTTTCACTCTTTTCAGACTTTCCAGAGGGGTCAGTCCGCGATGTCGACTTGTCCGAACGCGTCGCCCCGCGGCTCAATTTGCCAGCTTGCGCGAACACGGAACCCGCCATAAAAAGAAGCGTCGCCGCCACGCAAACCATAACACGTTCCTGTGCGCCTTGATTTCTTTTCATTTCGACTTTCTCCATGCGTATCACCACGGGCCACGCGCCGTGACGCCTTTACCATTTAGTTGATACAATTTAATCCCCAGTGCGTAAGATTGCAACACAGAAACGAAAAAAGTTCGCTGTTTCGGGCAACACCCAGCAAAAAACCGATCCATCCCCCTTTTTCATGCGCCAAATCCATGCCGAAATTCTTTGCCTTCCCCCCGACGCGCGTGTCATAATGCACCCGATATTCAAGGAGTAAAACGGGTGTCCCTGCCCATCGGCCACCCGTTAGACATGTCCCATGATTGCTGACTTCAATCCCGTTCGCCTCATGACAACCCCGTGGTTCTGGTCGTCTTTTACCGGCTGGACTTTGGCGCAACTGATCAAGATGACGACGGGGCTCGTCAAGACCGGCCAGATCGACTTTCAATACTTGCTGAGCACCGGAGGCATGCCCAGCGCCCACTCGGCCATGGTCTGCGGGCTCTGCACCTCCATCGGCCTCACCGAAGGCTTTGACGCCCCCATCTCCATGCTGGCCGCCGGCTTCGCCGCCATCACCATGTTCGACGCCGCCAGCGTCCGCCGCGCCGCAGGCCATCAGGCCCGCGTCCTGAATCAGATGATCGACGAGCTCTTCAAGCAGCACAAGCTTAAGCAGACCCGGCTCAAGGAGCTGCTCGGCCACACCCGCAAGGAGGTCTTCGCCGGCATGGCATTAGGCATCGCGGTGGCTGTCATCGTGGTGCACCTCTGGCCGAAGCCGCTTCGCACCTCGCTGTGCCCAGCCTCGCCGAACTACCGCTCCTCCGAGATAACACACACGGCCGAGCCACACCAGCCCTGAGCGCTACCGCGTGCGGTCTTCGTAGAGTTTGTATTCCACGCTGTCGAGCAAAGCCTGCCACGACGCCTCGATGATGTTCTCGGAGACGCCCACGGTGCCCCACTGGCGCACCCCGTCTCCGGATTCGATCAGCACGCGCGTCACCGCGCGCGTCGCCTCCTTCGGATCCAAAATGCGCACCCGATAGTCGGTGAGCGCAATGTTGACGATCTCGGGGTAAAACCGCGTCAGAGCCTGACGCAGCGCCGCGTTGAGCGCATCGACCGGCCCGTGGCCCTCGCCTGCCGTCAGCGCCGTCTCTCCGGCCACCTTCACCTTGATCGTCGCCTCAGACACGCACGGCTCGTCGCGCCCGCGCTTCTCCACGATCACGCGGAACCCCTCCAACTCGAAAAACGGCGTGTGCTTATTGAGCAATTTCTGAAGGAGGATTTTGAACGATCCATCTGCCGACTCGTAGGAATAGCCGCAGTTCTCGCGCCGCTTGACCTCCGCGAGAATCGCGTTCGTCGCCTGCTTGTCCAGCGCCGACAGGTCTACGCCCAGCTCTGCGGCCTTCAGCAACACGTTTGAAGTGCCGGAGAGCTCGGAGACGAGCACGTGCCGCTCGTTGCCGACCTGCCCGGGCTCGACATGCTCGAACGTCTTGGGGTTCTTCTGGATTGCATTGACGTGCGCGCCGGCCTTGTGGCTGAACGCGGCCCGCCCCACGTACGGCTGCCGCGGATCGGTGCGCTGGTTCGCCAAGTCGTCCGTCACCACCGAGACTTCTCGCAATTTGCGCAGCCTCGCCTCGCCCACGCAGTGAAAGCCCATCTTCAGTTCCAGCGCCGGCAGGATCGTCATCAGATTCGCGTTGCCTGTGCGCTCCCCGTAACCGTTCACGCAACCCTGCACCTGACGCGCTCCCGCGCGCACCGCCTCCAGCGAGGTGGCCACCGCCAATCCGCTGTCGTTGTGGGTGTGGATGCCCACCTCCAGCCCTGGGAACGCCTCGCACACCGCCCGCGTGACCGCGTACACCTCGTGCGGCAGGCTGCCGCCGTTGGTGTCGCAGAGGACGAGTCCGGCAGCCCCTTCGCGCGCCGCCGCGCCCAGCGCCTGCAGCGCGTAGGCAGGATCAGACTTGTACCCGTCGAAAAAATGCTCCGCGTCGAAAAAGACCTGCCGCCCGGCAGCCTTCAAAAAACCGACTGTGTCGGCGATCATCTGCAGATTGCGTTCGCCCGTCGTGCGTAGCACATCCTTCACGTGCAACAGCCACGACTTTCCGTAGATGGTCACCCATTCGGTATCCGCCGCCAGCAGCCCCGCGAGCTGCGGGTCGTCCTTGGCGTCGATGTCCACGCGACGCGTGCTGCCGAACGCCGTCACGCGCGCCTGCGTCAGCCGCTCCTTGCGGATGTCTTCGAAGAAACGCCGGTCCCGCGGGTTCGACCCCGCGAAGCCGCCCTCGATGTAGTCGACGCCGAAATCGTCGAGCAGCCGCGCGAACCGCACCTTGCCCGCGTCCGAAAACGAAATGCCCTCGCCCTGCGCCCCGTCCCGTAAGGTGGTGTCGTAAAGGAAGACTTTATCCATAGGATTTAAAAGTTAGGATTTAGGATTTAGGATTTTCCTGCCCTGTCTTCTCAACTCCTAAATCCTCAATCCTAACTCCTCCTTTATTAGAAGAATGCCTTGTAGAGGGCCTGGACCGCCTTCGCGCGCTGCTCGGCCTTGACGCCGAACATCATGCTGATTTCCGAGGAGCCCTGGTTCATCATCTCGATGTTCACACCCGCGTCCGACAGCGCCTTCGTGGCTTTCGAGGCCATCCCCACCGTATAGTAGAGCCCC
>CAYSXF010000256.1:0-6364 GCA_964434815.1 uncultured Lentisphaeraceae bacterium | reverse complement strand
CTCTGAACACTCTTTCCCTCCACGACGCTCTTCCGATCTCGCTTGTCAAGCGGGGGCGGCGCGTGCTGATCCTCGCGCACCGCGATGAGCTGATCCGGCAGGCGCAGGACAAGCTCCACGCGGCGACGGGCCTTGACAGCGCGGTGGAGAAGGCGGGCGAGACAGGCGCGGGGTCATTCTTCCCGGTGGTGGTGGGCTCGGTGCAGACGCTGATGCGCGAGAAGCGGCTGAACCGCTACGCGCCGGATGAGTTCGGCGCGGTCATCACCGACGAGGCCCACCACGCGCTGGCGCCGTCGTACCAGCGGATCTTCGAGCGCTTCCCGGCGGCGAAGATGCTGGGCGTGACGGCCACGCCGGACCGGGGCGACAAGCGCAGCCTCGGCATGGTGTTCGAGTCGGTGGCGTACGTGTACGGGCTTCGGCAGGCGGTGGCCGACGGCAACCTGTGCCGGATCACGGCGCAGACGGTGCCGCTCAAGGTGGACCTGTCGGGCGTCGGCACGAAGGCGGGCGACTATTCGGAGATCGACGTGGGCGACGCGCTCGACCCTTACCTGGAGCGGATCGCGCTGGAGGTGTCGCTGCGGTGCGGGGGGCGCAAGACGCTGGCGTTCCTGCCGCTGTGCGTGACCAGCCGGAAGTTCGTGGCGCTATGCCGGGCGCGGGGCATCGACGCGCGGCATGTTGACGGCGAGAGCGAGGACCGCGCGGAGGTCAAGGCGTGGCTGGCGACGCCGGGGCCGAAGCTGTGCAGCAACGCCATGCTGTTCACCGAGGGTTTTGACGAGCCGTCCGTCGACTGCGTGCTTCCGCTGCGGGTGACCAAGAGCCGGTCGCTCTACACGCAGATGGTCGGGCGCGGCACGCGGCTGTCTCCGGGCAAGCGCGACTTATTGCTGCTCGATTTTCTGTGGCAGACGGCGGAGCACGACCTGTGCAAGCCGTGCCACCTGATCGCCTCGCGCGAAGAGACGATGGCGGGCATGACGGCGATTCAGGAGGGCAAGGCGGCGGCCGGGTGCGAGCAGATGGACCTGCTGGATCTTGAGAAGCTGGCCAATGACGAAGAGGCGCGCAAGCGGCATGAGGCGCTGGCGCGGGCGCTCAAAGACCAGGAGCGCAAGAAGGCGCGGCTCGTCGACCCGCTGATGCTGGGGGTGATGATCGGCGACGCGGACCTGGCGGACTATGAGCCGGTGATGCGCTGGGAGCAGGACAAGGCGACCGAGCCCCAGCTCAAGGCCCTGGAGCGGTTCGGCATCGCGTCGGACAGCGTGACGTGCAAGGGGCACGCGAGCAGGCTGCTGACCAAGATGATGGAGCGCAGCCGCATGAAGATGGCGAGCCTGGGCAAGCTGAAGGTGCTGGCGAAATACGGTTATGACGGGATCGGCGTCATCACCGACAAGGAGGCGAACGCGCTGATGGACTCGATCAAGGGCGCGAACTGGAGCGGGCCGGAAAGGTGGTTCGCGTGAGGGAGAAGTTAGGATTTAGGAGTTAGGAGTTGTGGGACTGGGGTTTGACGGGATTGAGAAGTGAAGGCTAAGGAAAGGGAAGCGGTTATGACGGGCGATGTGATTCCGAAATTCATCGAGGACGCCGCGCGGGCGGGGGCGGCGGAAGGAAACAGGAACGACCGGGCGTTCTGGCTGGCGGCGCAGTGCCGCGATGCGCGGATCAGCCTGGCGAGCGCCGAGGGGCTGCTTGATCTGTTCGCGCGGAGCTGCTTGCCGCCGCTCGGGGAGAAAGAGGCGCAGGCCGCGCTTAAGAGCGCGTGGCGCGGCACGCCGCGCGAGCCGCCTGCGGGAGCGAGGACGGAAGACAGAGGACGGAAGCCGGAGGGCGGCGGACGCAAGGCGCGGCCGGACGATGATGACGTGATCCCGTGGGACGGTGAGATCGGCCGGCCGGCGGCGGAGCGTTACGCGGGCATCGGCGCTGCCGACTACAGCGACGAGGTGCCGCCGCCTTCGGGAGACCCGGAGGCCGACCTGCGGGCTTGGCTGGCGGCGCTGTTCCAGCCGGATGACCGGGTGAACTACGTCGTGCAGAGCTTCAAGGGCGATGACGGCAAGTACAAGCCGCTCGGGCGCGGCGTGACGCGCACGCGGGCCGACATCGAGGCGGACTTGGACAAATACGCCGCCAAGGGGCACAGGGGCGAGGCGCTGCTGCGGTTCGCGCTGGGCGACTGGAACCCCGAGGCCGGGGTGTGGGCGCGGATCAACCCGCTCGACGGGGCGGGCGTGAACAACGCCAACGTGACGCGCTTCGACCATGTGCTGGTCGAGGGCGACGAGCAGGATATCGGGCGGCAGCTCGCGGCGGTGCGGTCGCTGCGGCTGCCCTGCGCGGCGGTCGTGCACAGCGGCGGGAAGAGCGTTCACGCGGTTGTGCGCCTCGCGGCCGGGACGGACAAGGCGGTGTATGCCGAGCGCACGGCGGCGCTGTTCGCGGCGTGCGAGGCGGCGGGGCTCAAGGTCGACGTGAAGTGCCGCAACTGCTCGCGGCTGTCGCGGCTGCCGGGGCCGTCGCGGGCGGGCAAGCCGCAGTATCTGGTGAGCGGGCCGTGCGGGCCGGAGTCTTTCGACGCGTGGCTGTCCGAGCGCGAGGAGGGCGCTTTCCGGTCGGCCGCTCTGGGGCCGGGCCAGCTAGAGGAAGAGCCGCCCGAGGACAGCCTGGTTGGCGACCGGTTCCTGTGCCGGCAGGGCGCTTGGCTGCTGGTGGCGCAGTCGGGCGTGGGCAAGTCGGTGTTCGCCATGCAGGGGGCGGTCAGCTTCAGCGTGGGCCGCGCCCTGTTCGGGCTGCGGGTGAAGGGCCCGCTGCGTAACCTCATGATCCAGGCGGAGAACAACCGCGGCGACATGCACGAGACGTTCGTGGGGGTGTGCAGGGGGCTGGCCCTGACGGAAGGCGAGCGGTCGCTGCTGGACGCCAACTTCCGGACGGTGCACTGCTCGCGCTACTCGGGCGGGGAGTTCGCCGAGTTCGTTGCGCACCTGTGCCGGGTGCACAGGCCGGACATCGTGTGGATCGACCCGCTGCTGGCGTACCTCGGGGGCGAGGTCGGCAAGATGCAGGACACCGGGCGCTTCCTGCGCAACCAGCTCTCGCCGGTGATCGAGGATTACGACTGCGGTTTGGTGATGGTGCATCACACGGGCAAGCCTCCCAAGAGCGAGGACGCCAAGTACAAGGGGCACGATCTGGCTTACCTCGGCATCGGGTCCAGCGACATCACCAACTGGGCGCGCTCGACATCCACGCTGCTGCGCATGGAGGGCTGCGAGAACCGGTTCGTGCTGGAGCACGGCAAGCGGGCCGACCGCGCCGGGTGCGCCGCCCAGACCGAGATCATGCACGCCTCGGGCGGTGACATCTGTTGGTTGCTTGCGCCGGGCAAGGTGCGCCCGTGGGAGCAGAAGAAGGCCGTGATCGAAGCCCGCCGTGCGCCCAGCACGGCCAGCAAGTACGACGGCATGGGCTTCGAGCGGATGCCGCCGCTCAAGGGCGACCGCGATCCCGAGAACTCGCCCGTGGTGCTGTGGGTGGCTAAGACGCTCGCTGACAACGGTTTTCCGGAGAAGCTGGCGACGTGCAAGAACCTGCTGAAGAACCTGCGCGAGCGCGGCTTCATCAAATTCGACAGCGCCACGCAAGAGTGGTCGGGGGTGTTCCATGAGCCGTCGTTCGGTTGAACTCGCGCGCGCGCGTTGGGGCCTCGCAAACGCGGATGAGCCCATTTGCTGTAAGTGGAGGCCCCAGAGTATGCGAGTTATGACTTTCCGGTTTTTTGGACATTCGGAGGCCCCAGGGGTGTCGCTGTCCGGAAGGCCCCAGGGGTGTGAGGCCCCACGCGCGCGGTACCCCCTAAAGGGAGTACTAGAGAGATAATAAAATCATCTCTCTAGGATTAATCCCCGCTTTGAGGCGGGTTAATCCTGGGGAGGGGAAAAGGGAAAAGATCATGCGGCTCAAACTTTCAGACATGCCGGACGCCCTGCGGAGGAGGGTCGAGGCGGCGCTGGCGAAACAGGGCGGAGCGGATCGCGCCAAAACGGCAGCGCATTCGTCGAGCGGGGCGGGGGTGGCTATCCTCACACCGGGTGAGGGTGCGGAATGTGTCAGCGGCGAAATTTCAGGCCGTGCGCGCGGCCCCAACAAGACTGAGGCTGAATACAACCGGCTGTACCTTTGCGGCAAGGGGCTTTACGAGGCGGTCACGCTGAGGCTGCCGGGCGGGAGCCGCTATACGCCGGACTGGGTGTTGATCGGCGAGGGCGGCGCGGTCGAGCTGCACGAGGTCAAGGGCTCCTACCGCTTCGGGTCGCACGGCCGGGCGGCGACCGCCTTCCGCGAGGCCGTGGCGGCGTTCCCGTGCTTCGCGTTCGTGTGGGCGGTGCGGGGCAAGGGCGGCGCGTGGAAAGTCAGGCGTCATGCGGCGGGCTCTGCAAACGGGGGGCCGAGCGGTGAGCATAGCGGCCTTTGAGGGACAGTTTCCGCGCGGGCCGCGCCACCTGCATCGTGCAGGGGAAAAGCAGCGGAAAGCGGAGAATTTGTGATGAGCGTGATTTTGAGTGTTGGGTCATGTTGTGGGATTGAGATCGGAGGTGGGCAATGATGTGTCACATGTGCCGGTGGGCGGCTATGATCAAACAGTGGGAACACGATGGGACGCCATTTGAGCAAACTCCGTGCAGCAAATGCACGCTGAGCGAAAACTCAACTGGCACGGTGGACTTTGACGAGGGTCACTGGGGCGGCGCGTCGAGCGTCACCGACCCGGGGGAGTTGCTTGATGAGCGGGAGGCTGAGGCCGGTGATCGGCGATCAGCGGTCGGCGGGCAGAGGGCGGAGGGCGGTGCCGACATGCTGCCGGTCAGCGTGCTGGCGGACGCGGTGCGGCTGCTGATGTCGCTGCCCAAGGACGCGCTTGAGGTGATCCGGCTCCGGTACGGCGGCATGCCGTACGCGAAGATCGCGGAGCTGATGGGCAAGAGCGTGGACGCAGTTGAGAAGCGGCACCTGCGTGAGATCGAGCGGCACCCGGCGCTGGGGGAGCTGTTCCCGCGCAAGGTGCGCAAGCAGCGTGCGCGGCAGCGGCGCAAAAAGGGGAAGGGAAAGTAGGCAGTAGGCAGTGGGCAGTAGGCAGTGGGGACAAGGGAGAAGAACCGCGAATCGGGTGAATCAGGTGAATGTGATTGATCGGATCGGCAGTTTGTGAAACGCTGGATGCGAAGTTGGTAACGGGAAAACCTATGGATTTTTTCTGCGAAAGATGAAACTCGCATTCTACAGTATGATCATGAGTCTTGCGGCGCTGGGGATCGGCAACGCGGCTGATACTTCTTCCGCGGCGCGAGACTTTCCGCCAAACCCAATTGAAAGGCACGGGTGGTGTCTTGTTGCCCACGATGAATTTGATGGAAAGGATGGTGGTAAACTGAACCCGGCATTGTGGATCGACGGCTACTTTCCCGGTCGATTTGGTGACGATTACAAAGCCCCCAAGATGCAATCCAACTATGAGTTTAGGTCGGAGGGAGACACACGTTTTATCGTTCTCAAGACACTCGCCGAACGGCCGAAGGCCTGGGTGGCCGGCATAGCAACGTTCAACACGGCCAACTGGCACAAGCGCTACGAAAACGAGAAAATCGCCACGGTTGAGCGATTTTCAAGCAAATATGGGTACTTTGAAGTTCGATCCAGGCATCCAGTTGCCATCACTGGCAAGGACGCCGCCTGGTGGATTCTTGACACGCACGCTGGAGGCGAAGAGATCGACGTTTATGAAGATAGCGCGTACGGCGGACCAAACTTCCACTTCAAGGGTATCGGGCCGGTGATCAACAGTAAGGGCGAGGATTACCCTGTTACCAAGGAGAAGGGCGACATAGCATGGCGTGTCTATGGCATGGAGATTCACGAAACCGGCATCCGATTCTTCCTTAACAACCAACTCATTCACGAGAGGCAGGCCGACTGGTCAAACATCGGGGCTTGGGCTCACATTTTCAGCCTTTACGCCAGAAACTCAATGACGAATAACGAATACCACATCGACTACTTTCGGGCTTACAGAAAGCTCAATGATTCCAATAAATGATCGCAGAACCAGAAGGTGCTGCTTATCGGGAACCCGCGGCGGGGCCCCGAACGCAGACACTCGACGTTATGCCACGCCCCGCAGGGCCACGCGAAGCGGAACCCCGCGCAAGGGACGCGGGTAGAGCGGCAAGACCTCGGCGCGTAGCGGCGGGGCTGCCGCACCGGGAAGCTGACAAGGGCGGCGAACGCACAGGACGGCATCCTGAGCCTGCGAACGGTGCGGGCCGGTGCGCTGGCCGCCAAGATG
>CAYSXF010000255.1:0-6375 GCA_964434815.1 uncultured Lentisphaeraceae bacterium | reverse complement strand
CAGCGACAGCGTACCCGCTCCCTTTTTGACAAGCGACAGCGTTCCGGCTGTGTTTTTGATAGGTCCCGCAAAAACGGAGTCGGCGGTTTCATTGACCGTCAAGGAAGGCGTACCGCCGACAAACGTCGTATCGACGGTTCCGGTTCCGCACAAATTCTGCACGGTTAGGCCAAGGTCCTTTAAATCCAAGGTTGCGTTGGTGGAAATGGTCATGGTCGTATTGGTCGGGATCGAGCTGCCGACGCCCATCACCGAGCGGATTTCGGCCAGATTCAGTGCCCGATTGGCAATCATCAGGTCATCCAGCCAACCTTTGAAGAACGTGTCGTCGAGCGTCTTGCCGACGAGGAAGCTCGTTGTCCCGACGTTCAGGCCCGTTCGGGTTGTACTGGCGACATTATTGCCATCGACATACATTTTCTGATTGGCACCGTCCCATGTGACAGCGATGTGGTGCCAGCCGCCGTCTTTCGGGTTCACGCCGAGGCCGGTAACAAGGAAGTCGTTTCCGTACCAGTAGTTTTTCAACCCATTGGTCCCCTCGAAACGAAGGTTGTTGGCCTTGCCGGCCTGTGTTGCCGTTCCCCACCCCACAAAGCCACCGGTATTGGTTGAGCCATTGTCCTTTTCCCAAAGGGCGATGGTGTAGGGCGTGCTTCCCGTCGGCACGCCCGTCGGGAATACGGACTTGGTCAGGGTTGAAGCGCCATTGAGATACAAGGCGCCCCCATATTTGCCATCCGTGCTGTAGAGGGGGGTGCCGCTTGCCGTGATCAGATCGTTGCCGTTTGTCGAGGAGTCCAAGCCGAGGTTGCCGGAATTATCAAACCGATAGAAAGCTGCTGCGCCGTTGATCGGAAGAGTACAGCCCAGGACCACGCCACCGTTGATAACCGTGCCGCTAGCGATGTACGTCGCACCCGTATAGGTGTTCAGGCCTAAGAGAATCAGTGATCCCGGCCCGTCTTTTGTAAGGTCGGCTCCGGATAAGGCCGAAGATACCGTCGCGACGCTGCCGGTATTGACCGTGATGGTTGGGGTTGTTCCGTCTAAGCTCAACGTGCCATTGGTGATCGAGAAGTTATAGCCGTTCGTGTTGCCGCAGACCAAACTGTTAATGGACCACGGGGAGGCGTCAACGTTCACCGTACAATCGGCGGTGAGGGCGTTGGTAAACCAGGCCCGGCTCAACTCGCCCGTGGCGACGTTGTCTGCCAGCCAGTTCCCCGGTGCAGACCAGTTGCCGCTGAGAGTGTTTGTCCAAACGCATTCCGTCAGCGCAGGCGCCGTGCCTGCCGTAAGCAGCCAGACCGCCGCAACAGTACACGGTATTGCGATCCCCCGAAGTCTAGCGTTCATGTCTTTGTCCTCACATGTGCTCTTTGCTTTGCTATTGAGACCATTCACGATCTCTTTTTTAATGATGCTTTAGTGTAGCATGGCGCAATCGTTTGGGAAAGAGAGCTGTTCGCATTTCTGTACTGGCTGCGGTGCCTCTGGTCGGACCCGCTGTGCGAGTGAGCGGTGAAGCGGTTCGAGTAAGGGAAAAACGACGTAAATCGAAAACTCGAATATCTACTAACAGGCAAGTGTGGGCAGGAATGCCTACTGTTAGCACCACTGTTTGGCCATGAGAAGCTTAGCAGCATGCCGGAGCTGTCGCCATGCCTAGAGTACCAGAAGGCACCGCGCCGCATAGGCGCACCGAAGCGATGTGCCCTTGCGCCACTACACGCTTGATTCCGGGGCGCATTTCCGCGATGATGCAAGCGAAGTCTAAGGGAGGAACATGAGGATGAGAAATAGATGCGGTTGGTTGGCGGCGTTTGCGGTTTGCGGATTGTCGGTGATCGCGGCTGAGCCGGCGGGGGTGACGTCACCTGACGGTAAGCTCGTGCTCGCGCTCGCGTGCGAAGGCGGTCGGGTGACCTATTCGCTGCGGGCAGACGGCAAGGAGTTGCTCCAGGCGTCGCCGGTCGGTTACGAGGGCGGGGCGTTGGCAGGCGTAGCGCGGCGTTCGGTGGACTCGGTCTGGAAGCCGCTGTGGGGCAAGCGCGCGAACGTCCCTGAGCGATACAACGAGATGACGCTCGACCTGACCTCTTATCGGCTGGTGGCGCGGGCGTACGATGACGGCGTGGCGTTCCGCTGCCTCGGCGGCTCGGGCGCGGAGCGCACGCAATTCTGCTTCGCGGGCGACTACACGGCGTGGTTCTACAACGGCGAGAACCACAACCTTGGCCCGGACAAGCTCTCGGCCGTCGATGGCAAGCGGCTTCCGCCCATGACGGTCAAGGCGGCGGACGACGCCTATCTCGCGGTGCTTGAGGCAGACCTGGGGAGCGGCGATCCGCTCGCGCTGCAGGCCAAAAAGGGTGGGACCGCCTTCAGCCTTGCGTCGAAGCCGAACGAGGCCTGGCGGGTACTCCTGTTTGGGCGCAAGCCGGGCATGCTGGTGGATTCCCACCTGATCGAGCTGCTCAACCCGCCGCCGGCAGAGGGCATGGATTTCTCGTGGGTGAAGCCGGGCATGGCGGTGTGGGACTGGCGCATCAACGGCGCGCAGGTGGACGGCTTCAAGTATGAGATGTCGTATCCTTCGTGGGTTAGGATGGTGGACTTCGCGGCGGAAAACAACATCCGCTATCTGGTGCTCGACGCCGACTGGTACGGCAAGGAGTTTAACCCGAAGTCGGATCCGACGAAGGGCGGCTATGCGGGCGACGCGAAGAAGCTCATCGTGTACGCGAAGCAGAAAGGCGTCGGAATCTGGCTCTATCTGAACGATGTCGCAGGAAGGGGCTTTCCGATCGACCAGACGCTGAAGGCCTACGGCGAGTGGGGCGCGGCTGGCATCAAGTACGGTTTTATGAAGGGCTCCATGCAGGAGAAGAACGAGCGGACGCGGCTCATCACGGAACTCTGTGCGAAGAACAGGCTGCTCTGCGATTTCCACGACGGCCCGGTACACCCGTACGGCCAACTGCGCACGTGGCCGAACGCCGTGACGCGCGAGTTCTGCCATTCGCAGCTCGACGCGCACCGCGTGTTCGCGCCCAAGACGTTCGTGACGACGGTGTTCGTCAACATGCTGGCCGGCCCGCTCGACATGAACAACGGGCTGGCCGACCTGACTCAGGCGGGGCGCGTGGACCAGCCGTCGCCCGTGCCGTCGACGCTGGCGGGCGAGGCGGCGCGCACGCTGATCGTCTTCTCGGGCGCGACGGTCATCCCCGACATCCCAGAGAACTACCGGAAGCATCCAGAACTCCTCAAGTTCATCGCCGCCGAGAAACAGCCTTGGCGCGAGAGCAAAACGCTCAGCGGCGTGATCGGCGAGCACATCGTTATGGCTCGGCAGGCGGCGGATGGCGCGTGGCTTGTGGGCGCGGCGACGAACGAAGATCCGCGCGAACTGGATATCCCGCTGACCTTCCTCGGCGAAGGACGCTACGAGGCGCTCGTGCTGGAGGACGGCGCCGACTCGGACTACCGGACGCACAAGGAGAGCTACACGGCTGCGACGCGCGCCGTGACGCACGCCGACACGATCCGCGTGAAGCTTGCGCCCGGTGGCGGAGCCTGTGTGCTGCTGAAGGCGATGAGTGGTAAGTGAGCAAAAATACGAAACGGTTTAACGAGGAGTTTGTGTGAAAATAGGAATGTCACTGTGGGGTGTGATTTTGGTTGGCGCTACCTGTTGTTATGGGGCGGATGAGTGGGCTCCTCAGATGGAAAAAGAGCAGGACCACCTCGGGCGCAGGCTGGAAGTTTTCACGAACGGCGTGAGGGAAGCGTGGGGCTATGCGAAACCTCAGACGGATACTTTCTTTGTGCTGCATCCGAAACAGCCCCGCAAAAACGCGCCGCTCTATGTGGTGCTACACTCCGCCGGGCACGACGTCAACTCCTGTCTCCAGTGTACGCTCACGCCGGGCAATCACGACATCTATCATTCACCGGAGGATTTCTTTGCGCTCTACCTCGACTGCCGCGCCAACAAGGGCGACTGGTGGTGGGGCATTCAGACGTACAAGGGATTCGACGTCGGACCCACGGAAAAAAGGGTGATGGATACGGTGCAATGGGTGATCAAGACATACGGCATCGATCCGGACCGCGTCTATCTGTGCGGCAACTCGATGGGCGGCAGCGGCACGCTGGGCATCGGCATGCGGCACGGTGACGTGTTCGCTGCGATCAAGGCCAACGTGCCTGCGCGTGTCGAGCATGTGTCCAGCAGGATGGGTTTCCCGCCGTACGCGCCGGTGCCTGCGGGGGTCAAGCTACCTGATCCTCCGGTCTGCGTCGACTACTCCGCGCAGAACGACTCGTGGTCCACCAATCACGAAGCCTTTGTGAGCGCGATGAACACCCGAAAATACGCGCTCTTCTTCTACTGGGGGCCGTTCGGCCATGCGAACAACAACGAGAAAATCCTGAAGGTCAACGATCTGGTCCATTCGTTCGACTGGCTCGCCGTCAAGCGGAACGAGGCCTATCCGGTGTTCACCGACGCCTCGGCGAACGACCCGTTGCCGTGGCCGAATCACTGCGATGATAAGAAGGCGGGCCAGGTCAATGCCTTTTTCCGCTGGAAGGCGCTCAGTGATACGCCGAAGAGAGCCGAACTGTCGCTCTTTCTTGTGAGCCCTGCGGATCTCAAAACTTCCTTCACGATCCCTTCCGATGCGACTGCGAATGTGAGCCTGCGCCGGCTTCAGGCGCTGAAGGTCGCACCGGGCGAGACGGTGCGCTGGACGTTCGGCGATACGAAGGGCGAAGTTAAAGCGGATGCCGGGGGTTGCGTGACGGTGCCAATGCTGAAGATCACGGCCAGCCCAGTCACGTTGAGTATCAGTAAAGTGAAGTGAGGAAGCGGATATGAATAAAGAGGGTTTGCGTGTTGCCTTATCGGTTGTGGCTGCTGTTGTGGCGCTAGGCGTGTCGGCTGCGGAAAATCCAACGGCTGTCTACATCCAACGTACAATGAAGGCGCTGGAGGAGTCGACAACCGAGCATCCGGCGCATGTGCGGGTGCTGTTCTACGGGCAGTCGGTCACCGCGCAGGCATGGACGCAGACCGTGCAGAAGCAGCTCGAAAAACGCTATCCCACAGTCAAGTTTGAGTTCCGTAACGCGGCGATCGGCGGCTACACATCTGATTTGCTGATCCGCACGGCTGATCACGACCTTTACCCGTGGTATCCCGATCTGCTGTTCTTTCACGTCTATGGGCCGACCGATAAATACGAGGAGATCGTCAGGCGCGTGCGCGAGCGCACGTCGGCGGAGATCGTGCTCTGGACGAGCCATCTCGATGCGAAGGAGAAGGCTGACGTGCTGGTTAAGCAGTTGGATCCGCGGTGTCTCAAGATTCTTGAGGTGGCGGACAAATACCACACGCTCAAGATCAACCTGCGCAAGAAGTGGTGTGACTATCTGATCGCGAACAACCTGGCTTCGACCAACCTGCTGGCGGATTCGATCCATCTCAAGCCCGCGGGCTGCGACGTGTACGCCAAGTTCGTCGGCGAGGAGCTGGTCCGCGTACCGGCCTCGGACGGCGATCCGGCGTCGTCAGGCACGATCACGTCGGTTGCGGCGAATGATCCCGCGGTGACGAAGGGCGCAGACGGCAGTCTGACACTGCATTTTACGGGCAACCGTGTGGTCGCGGTCTCCGACGGCACGGGCGCGGCGGGTGCCAAGGCCAAGGTGTCGCTCGACGGCCAGCCTATGGACGGCGTGAAAGAGCTGTGGGCGATCACGCGGCCGAGCGTCGGCCCAGCCGGGATCTGGATGCCCGCCGTCAACACTATTGCTTTCGACCGGCCTCTGGCGGAGGAGGAGTGGACGCTGACCTGTCTCTCCGATTCGACACCCGACGGCAAGAAGATTCACTACAAGGTCCAAGGCAGCGTGACCGGAGAAGACGGCGAAGGCTGGAGCACGGAGCGCTTCGTTTCCCGCTCGCAGCGCGTGATCATCGAGCCGTCAGACTGGCGGGTTGCGTGGACGCTGGGATACAAGAAGGCTACGCTTCCTGCGGGGTTCAAGGTGACTTGGAAGTCATATCCGCTCTTCAGCCGCATCTATGAGCCTAAGCCTGCCGACACGCGCACGCTGCTGGTGCAGGGCTGCTCGAATGGCCCGCACACGCTGACGCTCGTGCCCGAGGGCGGCGCATTGGGGATCAGTAGGTTTGTTGTTCATGCGCCGCCGAAACGGTAAGGAAAAATCGGGAAGGAACGGAGTTATGAAAAGAATGGGAACGGGGGCGCGGTGGGCTTATTGCGCGTTGCTGTTGTCGGCCGGTGTGGTTTATGGCTGTCTCTTATACACATCTCCGAGCCCACGAGACAGGCAGAAATC
>CAYSXF010000254.1:4432-6382 GCA_964434815.1 uncultured Lentisphaeraceae bacterium | reverse complement strand
GAATCCCGGCATTTGGGAAAATCACTACGGCACCACCGCGACCAGCCTGCCCTTCATTGGCGGGCAACTCACGCACGAGGAGCTGAGGCGAGGCGTCATCGAACATGTCATGGGCATCGCCTTGGTTGATGCCGAGCACTACAACATCATCTCGTGGCCGGCAACGCGGTCCGACGGCTATAACCCAAAAAAAGAACCGAACCGCATTCCCGAGGGACTCCGTTTCCGGCTCGATCCTGCGGTGAATGTCGAAGCCTTGAACCTCTCGCCGGTCGGTAAGGTCATCGCGCGAGCGGCGCAAAAGTACGGGTTTGTGGTGTGGGACAAAGCCGGCGCCATTACGCTGCGCGCCGACAACCCGAAGTCATGCACGCAGCGCGGCGAGAAAGACCCGCTCCCCGAGCTGTTCGGCGGCAAGCCCGCTTGGTCGATCTTGCAGGGCATGCCATGGGAAAGGCTTCAATTCCTTCCCATGAACTACGGCAAGCCGTAATCCGAAAACACCCGAAAACAGGCGCTTGACGCACTTACCACGATGAAAGGGCATCGATCAGGCGGGGGAGCAGGTCGAAGCGGTCCAGCCGCACGCCGACCGCGCCGCCGCCGGGGTGAGGCTCCACGTAACGGTTGACGGGCGACAACCCGAACCGCGCATAGAACGCCCGGTCCAAGAAGGCTTTGACCTGTTCCGGCTTTGCCCGCCGCGCGTCGAGATGAACTTGGAAGAAGTCGCCTTGGCCTGCTGCGTTAACCCGTACGGCCACGGCGTCTATTCCGAAAGCGCGTTTGAGCATGGCTTCGGCGAAGTCCAGCAGGGCCAGGCCGCGGAAGAAACTGCCGCCGCGGATTTCGTGCAGCGGTTTCAGCGGCGCGGCCGCCAGCGACGCATCGTCCAGATCGCGGTTGTAGTCGAACGGGACAGCCCGCACGCGCCGCAGCCACTCTTCCAGCCTTTCAGGCCCGGAAAGGCCGCGCTCCCAGTCGGCCTCGTTCGGCAGCGCTTCGCCGTCCGGCAGATTTTTCGGATCGATCTCGAAGCAGCAGTCGCCGCGCTGCGAGCGGGTGATGTGCCCGATCCAGCAGTCAGGTTCATGAATCAGGCGGAAACAGCGCGCCACTTCGGCGAACAGATAGGCCACCATAGCCCGCAGCGGAATGCCCTGCTCCTCCGCGATCGAGCCGTCGGAAAGGCCGCGCCGCAGCCGGGGTTCGCGCCAGCCGGAAAAGAGCGTTTCGGCAGACGCGTTGGCCCGTCCGCCGCACGCCTCCATGATCTGGGTGTGCAGGTCTTGCCGCGAGATCAGCAGGGGCAGGCGGCGGAGCGTGTCGTAGACGCGGGCTAGGGCGGCCGGGCCCAGCAGACCATCGCGGAGCAGGTCCTCTTCCATAAACATGAAGAAATCCAGGTCGGGAGGGAGCCGGCACAGGAGGGCTGCCAGCTCCGCAGCCTTACCGGTCAGCTTGCGGATTTCGGGCGGGGTCGGCGTGGCGGAGTCCGGGGCGGCTGCGTACATGCCGGCTGACCAGCGCCAGGCTTCGCGGTCCCGGTCGACTGTGTAAGGAAAGAGAAAATGGATGCGCTCGGTCGGGACGGGAAACACCCCGAGTGTGCGGTAATTGTCGCGGGGGTTAGACGAGATCAGCGCGCCCTGCCCGTGTTTGCCCTTTTGTTCGGTGGCTTGGTCCAGAGACCCTGCCCGCACGCCGGTGCCATATTCAGCCTGGCAGGCCAGATGCACCAGGGTGTCTTCGGTGATGCCGAAGCCGTAAAGGACGTTGAGCGCGTTTTTGATGGCCACGGTCAGTGCGGAGGAACTGGAGAACCCGCCCTGCGGAATCGCTCCGGTGGAGAGAACCCGCAGCCCCTTGAAACTGTCCCGGCCCAGACACCGCTGGATCAGTTCACCGGCGGGGCCGGCGTGCAGGGTCCGAAGGGAGGCGATGGCGTTG
>CAYSXF010000254.1:0-4422 GCA_964434815.1 uncultured Lentisphaeraceae bacterium | reverse complement strand
CTGTTGCTGACCCACAGGGAATGCGGAGGGAGAGGAAGCCCGGCTTCCTTACGTGCGCGGATTTCGCTGTCCGAAAAATAGCCCAGGGAAAGGAGAAGCTGCTCGGCCATGCGCGTGCCGAATGCCTCGTATTTGTAAACGCTGTCCACATCGTCGGGCGGGTACATGGCCGGATTGTCGGCGGGAACCGAGTCGACCTTCTCGCGGAAGGCTGGCTGCGTCGGCAAGTGGTGAATCTTGCCGTCTTCCGACTGTTGCGCAAGCAGCACGATCTGCTCCCGGCCTGACGCGTCCTTGGCGCCAGTCGGCATCTGCCAGGCCGGCCCGAAAAAGCGCCCCATGTCAGGATGCATGAACGCGATCCGGAAACGGCCTCCGGATACGCCGATGGCGACTGGGCGTTCGGGGTTGAGCCCTGCGTCTTCCCTCGCTGCGGTCTGGAGCAGCTCGCGCAATTGCGCCGCGATCGCCGCCGTCTGGCCGGGAGACCGGTCCGCCGCGATGACCTCGGCCGCGGCCTGAACGGAGCTGGCGGCATCTGACGCGTCCGGGTACGACGTGGCAAGGATGGACTCGAGCCGGGCCAAATCCGGCGGGCGCGTCACGTCGGCACAGAGCAGGAGATATTCGGGGTCTGCCTCGCGGGTCGTCAGCGTCCGGATATCGCCTCCGTCTTCCCGGAGAGCTTCGATCAGATCCGTGAAATAATACTGCGCTTGCGCGTTGTCGTTGCGGAGCCCGCCGAGCGTGCGGCGCAGCGTGCGGGCGCGTACCGCGTAGAGCGGGCAGTTAGCCTCCGTCAACGCGTCGAGCCGCTGCCGCTCTACGGGATCGCCCATGGCGTCGATGTCGCCTTGTTCGAGGATGCGCGTGATGCGGCCTTCGGCGTCGCGGATGATGCGGCCTTTCCCGTGCTGTGCGGGAGGGGCATAGACGGCGGAGAGCAGGGTCAGATCCGCTTCGCGTGCGCCGGCCTCATGGGTGTCGAGGAGATGCCGGAAAATGGAATCGGGGATGATGCGGTCGCCCATGGAAATGACCAGCAGCGGGTTGCTTTCCTCAAGGCCGGGAACGCAGAGCGCCTCGAGCGCCGCCCACGCCGTGCCGCCGGTCGGGTTGGAGGTCTTCACGTACAGGTTGTCCGCTCCCAGCCGCGCCATGACTTCCTCGTTCGCGTAACCCACCAGCGTGATGCACGGGGCCGGCTGCACGCGCCGGAACGCGTTGATCGAGTGCCGCGCCAGAGGGACGTTCCGCACGGGCTGGACGCACTTGGGGGATGTTCCGAAGCGCGTGCCTTTTCCCGCCGCCAGCAGCACGAGGACGCATGAGGCGGACTGGATGCCGCCGAACAGTCCCGCTGCGCCGGGGTTCACAACCGCGTCCGGCGTCAGCGTCACTCGCTCCGACAAGGTCTGTGAGTGTGTCATCGTTATAAAGTGCCAAACCCGCTTGGATAAGGCAAGCGGGAAGGCGACGGATGTCAGAAGGCGTGGGTTGTTGAGGCTTGTTAACTCAAGACGGCTTAAGTAACATAAACGCGGTTGTCTGCTTACGTGTTGTGGCGTTTGAGGTGTCCTGAGCGGATGCGGCGTTACGGGCGGACTGAAGCGGAGAAGTCGCGCAGGGGTTGCCTATGGATGAACAGCTGAGGGAGGAAGTATGCGTCTGCGGGACGTGCGAGCGGCTTCGCAAGGAATTGGTGCTGGCGAGGGAACGCGAGCGCGAGTCCGAAGAGCGGTTCCGCACCGTCCTGGGCCAGTCGATAGACGGGGTGTACCGGCGCAACCTGATAACCGACTGTTACGATTACCTGAGTCCTGCTTTCGAGCGGATCACAGGGTTCACGGTCGAGGAGTTCGGACGGCTGAGCCGCGCGGAGCTTGCTCTGCTTGTCCACCCGGATGACCGCCCAGTCATCGAAAGGCGCGTGAGGGAACTGGAGCATAGTCGCGAAGGCGGGGACGTGAGCAGTTTTTTCGAGTACCGGCTGATGCGCAAGGACGGTGTGTACAGGTGGCTTTCCGACAGTGGCGTGATGGTTTTCGGGCCGGACGGCGAGCCTCTCTATTATGTCGGCGTCGCACGCGACATCACGGAGAGCAAGGAAGCCGAGGCGGAGCGGCTCGTTTCGTTTCGTCAGGCGGAGGAGGCGATGACGCGCCTGCGGGAAAGCGAAGAGCGGTTGCGCTTTTTGGGAGATAATCTGCCGGGCGTGCTGCTCTACCAGTTAGATTGCGGGGCAGACGGGCTGGCTCGGCGGTTCACTTATGTCAGCCGGGGTGTGGAGCAGATCCACGGGATGTCCGTGGCAGAGGCGATGGAATCCCCATTTGCGATCTACAGCCAGTTGCACGAGGAGGATAGCCGGTCTTTCGCCGAGATGGAAAGGTCCGCTATGGAGGATATGTCCATGTTCCGCGCCGAGACGCGGATCATTCTCCCGTCGGGTGAGACGAAATGGATACTGATTGCTTCGGCGCCGCGGCGCGCTCCGGACGGTCATGTGATTTGGAACGGATTCGAGATCGACTTGACGTTCCGCAAGCAGCTCGAGGATGAGTTGCGGAGGCACAGTCAGGAACTGGAAAAGGCTGTGGCTGACAGGACGGCGCGTCTGCGGCGGCTCGCATCGGAACTGGCTCTGGCGGAACAGCGCGAGCGAAGGCGCCTTTCGGACTTCCTTCACGACGACCTGCAGCAGGTTCTCGTTGCGGCGATGTACGGCGCGGAGGGCGTTGTTGCGGACATGCCCGAGGGTGCCGGAGGGGAACGAGCGCGCAAGCTGCTCGGCTACGTGATGGAGGCGGTCGGCAAGGTGCGGGCGTTCAGCGGCGGGCTGACGACGCCGCTGCTTTACGTCGTCGGCCTTGTGCCCGCCCTGAAAGAGTTGGCCGAGCAGATGCAGGCGCGGTACGGGCTCCGAGTGGATTTCGAGGTCGGGGACTTGCCGGACATCGCGGATGAGGCTGTCAGGTCGCAGCTTTTCCTGTCTGTCAGGGAACTCCTCTTCAATGCGGCAAAGCATTCGGGCGCGGATGCGGCGCGCCTGCAGGGCTGTTATTTCGAGGGCAGGATAGAGCTTACGGTCTCGGACGAGGGAAAGGGCTTCGACCCCGGGGCAGTCTTGGGCTGCGGTTCGGCGGGCTGCGGGTACGGGCTATTCAGCGTCGGCGAACGGGTCGGAGACCTGGGAGGGATCATGCGGGTCGAGTCTTCGCCTGGCGGAGGGACGCGTGTGGCGGTCGCCATGCCGGTGCAGGACGGGCCTGCGACGGAACAGCGGGCGGTCCGGCGCGCGGTGCCGCAGGGCCGGGGGGACGGGGATGACGGGCAGAACAGGGCGCGTGTTTTGGTTGCCGACGACCACGACCTCGTCCGTGAAGGGGTGGTGAATGTGCTGTCAGTTGACCGGCATTTGGAGGTGGTGGGAGAGGCGAAGAACGGCCGGGAGGCGGTCGAGCTGGCGAGGAAGTTGCGGCCGGACGTCATCGTGATGGACATCAAGATGCCCGAGATGGACGGGATTGAGGCGACGCGGCTGATTCTCTCGGAGTTGCCGGGCGTGATCGTGGTCGGCATTTCGGCGTTCGGCGACCAGGGCTTCAGATCCGCTATGCTGGAAGCGGGCGCGGCGGACCTGCTCGACAAGGCGGACGCCGGCGAGAGGCTGACGGTCAGGATAGCTGAATGTCTGGCGGGACGGAGAAAGGAAGCGGGGGCGTGTTAGGACATCGTGCCAATAAAAGGCTGAGTATCCGGGCGGCATCAGGCCCGTCTTGCTGCGGTTAGCTTGGTAGATCAGTGCACGGACTGGAAGCGGGAGCGGATTTCAGCGGAGGTGCCGACGGTGAGCCAGACGTCGTATTCGAAGGTGAAGCCCGGCGTGATCGCCAGTGTGCGGACGGGCGCGAAGTAGGAGCAGGCCGCGCCGGTCGGGCCGGTTTTGCGGTTTCCCTCGTAGCGGTAGCAGGTGAGGTCGCCGGTGCCGGGCGTGAAGACGCCGATGCCGAAGTCCGCGCCGTTGACATAGGCGGCCCAGTGCTCGGTGGTCCGCTTGCCCTCGTTGGGCCAGCCGGGAATGACGCGCGTGAGCGTGTCGCCGGCCCACGGTTTGGGCCCGCTGTAGAAGACCAGATTCGTGTAGGCGCCGTCGACGAAAACGGCGGGGAGTTCCTGGTGTGCGGGCGGGTGGACGGCGGTGCCGGTGTAGGTGAAGCGATAGCGGATATGGGCCATCGCGTTGGTCAGCGTGATCTGCTGCTCCATCACGGCGTTGGTGATGTCCTCGCCGGAGGCCCAGTGCTTGGGGGTGCTGCGCGAGAAGAGCGCGGCGGAATGACCTGCATTGGTGCTGACCGAGCAGGAGAGGAGCCCTGTCTCTTATACACATCTGACGCTGCCGACGAATAGAGAGGTGTA